>DAHVAB010000086.1 GCA_027314825.1 Solirubrobacterales bacterium | reverse complement strand
CTCACCGACGATCTCAGCGTATGCGACCTCGCAACGCAGCTCTCGCTGCCGGTGCTGATCGCGGCCAGGCCGGGGCTCGGAACGATCAGCCACACCCTGCTCACGCTTCAGGCCGCAGAGCGAGCCGGCCTCGCGGTGGCGGCGGTTGTGATGACGCCGTGGGCGGAGCACCCCTCGGCGATGGAGATCTCCAACCGGGACACGGTCGCCCGGATCGGAGCGGTCGAGGTCGTCGGCCTGCCGGAGGTGCAGGCGCCCGAGCCCGCCATGCTCGCCCGCGCGGGCGCGACGCTGCCGTGGCGGCGCTGGCTGCGGGCCGCGACGCGCTAGGACCGGCGCCCCTCACGGCGCGGAAGCCCCGAACCGCCACCGCGGCGTGCACGCACGCCGCCTGCGGGGCGCCACGGATTCCCGTGGCGCCGTCTCGCAGGACGATCCCACCGTGCGCCTCCTGCGTCGCCCGGCGCCCGGGCAGAGCCGGCTTCGGATCCTCGCCGCCGCCGCGGGGTCGATCGCCGCGCTCGCAGTGGGCCTCCTCCTGCTCGTCACGACCGGCGGCACAGGCTCACGGAGCGCGCGCTCAGCGGTCGCGGCGCAGCGGGGCGCGCTCGTGAGCGCGCGGCGCCAGGCCACCATCAGCGCGGGGCGAGGGGCCACCATCAGCACGGGGCGAGGGGCCACCATCACCGCGGGGCGACAGGCCACCGTCAGCGGCTCGTGCCGCGGGCAGAGCACCGAGGTGGAGCAGGCGGTCGACCCCGGGCTCCACTACGTCTATGAGACCTGGATCGGCTGCGGCGGGATCGGCTTCGCGCGGTCGACCAACGGCGGCTCCAGCTTCCAACGGCCGATCCACCTCTCCCACGTTCTCGGCTTCGACGGCTTCACCGACGATCCCGCGATCGCGGTCTCGCCGAGCGGAGCGGTCTACGTCTCCTTCATCGCCCAGCGCGGCGCGAGCTCCTTCCCCGTCATCGCCACCTCGCTCGACGATGGCGTGAGCTTCGCGCGATCCGTCTCGCTGCGTCCGCCGCGAAACCGCAATTTCGGCGATCGCAGCTTCCTCGCCGCCGGGCCGGGCGCAACGGTCTACCTCACCTGGGACTACGGTCGACGCGAAGCCTCGGTCGATGATCTCTGCGCCCAGGACGGCACCTGCTCGTTCACCGCAGGCGAACTGAACATCGTCCTTCAGAGGTCCACCGATGGCGCGAGGACGTTCGGACCGATACGGCACGTGAGCCCCGGATTCCCGATCGGCGGCGCCGACTCCGGGCCGATCCTGCTCGAGCCGGACGGGCGCGTCGACGTCCTCTACCAGGCGTACAACATCACCGACAGGGCGACCGCGCGACTGGGACGGGGGCACACGTACTTCACATATTCCACAGACCACGGCGAGTCCTGGTCCGCGCCAGTGCAGGTGGGCGGGGCGGCTGGGTCGATGTCCACGGCGGAGTGGTGGATCGACGGCAACTTCGCGATCGACGGCGCAGGGAACCTGTTCGCGACCTGGGACACCCAGGCGCCCGCCGGCGCGAAGCCCGCCGCTGACACCGGTTGGCTCTCCTATTCCACAGACCATGGCAGGCGCTGGTCGACGCCGGCTCAGGTGACCCCAGACCACCGGAATGTGCCCCACATCGTCGAGGTCACAAGCGTGGCGCCAAGCGTCGCCTGCGTGGCGTGGCTGTCCAAGAGCGACAGGCGCGGATATGCGATGTATGTGCGCCTGTTCAAGATCGGGCGAGGCTGGCTGACGCCCGCGATACGTGTCAGCAGCGGGTTCGGCGCCGCCGCCGTCTCCCCTGGGGACACGTTCGGGATCTCAAGCATCTCCCCCACGAAGCTCCTGATCGCCTTCGGCAGCGCGACCGCCCCAGAACCGAGCAGGTCGCGCATCTTCGCGGTCCCTGTCTCCGTCAGGGTGCCTTAGAAGGTCTTTCAAAATAGGCGGTGCGGTTGGGGCGCTCAGCGACCAAGCTGGGCGCCGCGGGGCGGCGCAGCGCGTGCTGGTGGCACGTGCAAGCCGGCCCGTGGCGATCCAGCGCCGCGTCGATGGGTGCATCCGGACGCGCCGATCTTTTTGAAAGACCTTCTTAGGGGAGGCGCCTCCCAGCTTCAGCCAAGGAGGATTGCCTCACGCGGGCGCGCGGCTCGCCCGTGCCGCCGCGAGGATCGCAGCGCTCACGCGCGCGAGATCCTCCTGCCCGATCACGTAGGGCGGCATCGTGTAGATCAGATCGCGGAACGGGCGCAGCCACACTCCGTGCTCCACGGCGGCCGCGGTCGCTGCAGCCACGTCGAGCGCGTGATCCATCTGCACGACCCCGATCGCGCCGAGCACGCGCACGTCGACCACGCCCGGCATCTCCCGGGCGTCCGCCAGGCCTGCGCGCAGGCCGCGCTCGATGCTCGCCACCTGCTCACGCCATGCCCCGCCGGCGAGTATCCCCAGCGACGCGCCCGCGACCGAGCAGGCCAGAGCGTTGGCCATGTAGGTCGGCCCGTGCATGAGCGCGCCGCCCTCGCCGGCGCAGATCGCCTCGGCCACCTCCGCGGTGCAGAGCGTAGCCGCCAGGCTCATATACCCGCCGGTCAAGGCCTTTCCCACGCACATCACGTCGGGCAGCACCCCGGCGTGCTCGCAGGCGAAGAGCGCGCCGGTGCGCCCGAAGCCGGTGGCGATCTCGTCGAGGATCAAGAGCAGGCCGTGCTCATCGCATAGCCTCCTCATCAGCGCCACGCAGTCCGGCGAGTGAAAGCGCATCCCGCCCGCTCCCTGCACGACCGGCTCCATGACCACGCCCGCGATCTCATCCGCATGCGCGGCCATGAGCTCTTCGACGTGGCGCGCCCACGACCGCTGCAGCGGCGCCGCGAACCCGTCGGGTGGACGCTCGGCGAAGACGTGCCGTGCCACGGCTCCGCCGTAAAGGCGGTGCATCCCGTCGACCGGGTCGCAGAGGGCCATCGCCCCGAACGTGTCGCCGTGATACCCGCCCCGCACGGTCAGCAGCCGCTCCCGTCCGGGTCCCAGCCGCGATCGCTGCGCCTGCAGGCACATCTTGATCGCCACCTCGACTGCGACCGAGCCGGAATCGCACAGGAAGACCCGCTCCAGCCCGGCCGGAGTCACCGACACGAGCTGCTCGGCCAGCCGCAGCGCCGGCTCGTGTGTCAACCCGCCGAACATGACGTGAGCGAAGCTCTGGAGCTGGGCGCGCAGGGCCCGATCGAGCTCCGGGTGGCGATAGCCGTGCACCGCGCACCACCATGAGGACATCCCGTCTATCAGCTCGCGGCCGTCGGCGAGCGTGAGACGCACCCCGCTCGCCGAGACGACCGGCAGCGGCGCCGCCGGGGCGGGAATCGCTCCGTACGGATGCCACACCTGCTCCCGGTCGATCGCCAGCAGTCGAGTCCAGTCGCCTTCGCCGCGACCCTCCAGATGCGATCCGGCCATCCTCACGCTCCCCGATTCGCGGTGTCCCACCCGCACGCCGGCGCAGGCGGCCGCAGGCGGGGGCCGATCAGTCCTCGTATGGGACGAATTCGCTCTTGCGGGCGCCGCAGACCGGGCAGTACCACGTGTCCGGGATCTCCTCGAACGGCGTGCCCGCCGGGATCCCGCCGTCCGGATCGCCCTCGTCCGGGTCGTAGATGTAGCCGCAGGATTCGCAGATCCAGCGCTGCAGGGTCTTTGTCGCGCTCATCGGCTGAACACTATCGAGCGTCCCGCGACGGTAATGTCCCGAGCGTGACCGGGGATGATGGACGCGCTCGCCCCGGCCCGGGCGAGGCCTACAACCCCGGGCCGCCGGCGCAGCCGCGCCAGGCCGCGACCGTGATCCTGCTGCGCGGCGGCGCCAGCTCGCTGGAGACGCTGATGGTCCGCCGTTCCCCGCACGCCCGCTTCATGGCGGGCGTATGGGTCTTCCCCGGCGGAGCGCTGGAGGCCAGCGAGCATGAGCATCCGGACGCGCACCGCCGGGCCGCCCTGCGGGAGCTGCACGAGGAGGCGGGCGTGCGCCTGCACGAGAGCGCCGAGCTGATCGAATTCTCCCGCTGGATCACCCCGGCCGAGGTGAGCATCCGCTTCGACACGCGCTTCTTCCTCGCCGAGATGCCGGACGGGCAGGAGGTTCTGATCGACGGCCGGGAGATCGTCGAGCACAGGTGGCTCGCCCCCGCGGACGCTCTCGCCTCCTACGACGCAGGGGATCTGGCCCTCGTCTTCCCGACGCTCAAGCACCTGGAGCGGCTGAGCGCATTTGAGACCGTGCACGAGCTGCTCGCGAGCTCTCGCGGACAGCCGGTCGGGCCGGTGCAGCCGAAGGTGATCCTCGACGGGCCGCGGCCACGGCTCGTGCTGCCCGGCGAGCCGGGCTATTGAGGAGCGCGTCCCGACGGCCGGCGAGCGCGCCGGCGGCGGGGCTCAGGCTTGCTGCTGGGCTTCGATCACGTGGGTGACGGCATTGATCAACGCCAGGTGGGTGAACGCCTGGGGGTAGTTGCCCAGATGCCTGCCCGAGCGGGAGTCGAGCTCCTCGGCGTAGAGCTGCAGCGGCGAGGCGTAGGAGAGCAGCCGCTCGCAGAGGTGCTCTGCCTCCCTGCGCTGGCCGATCTCGCACAGCGCGGAGACCATCCAGAAGGAGCAGATCAGGAACGTCCCCTCCTCACCGGTCTGGCCGTCGTCGGTCTCTGCGGTCCTGTACCTCAACACCAACCCGTTCTCGGAGAGCTCCTCCCGGACCGCGGTGACGGTCGCCCTCACCCGCTCGTCGTCGGGCGGCAGGAATCGCACGAGCGGCACGAGCAGGCTGGAGGCGTCGAGCGCGTCGGTGTCGTAATGCTGACGGAAGACTCCCCGGCCGTCGACGCCGCGCTCCAGTATCTCCTGCTGGATCTCATCGGCGACAGCCTGCCAGTCGCGCGCCCGATCGTCCTCCCCGCGCCGTTCGGCGAGCCTCGCGCCGCGATCCATCGCCACCCAGCACATCAGCTTCGAGGAGACGTAGTGCCGGGGCTCGCCGCGCGCCTCCCAGATGCCCTGGTCCGGCTCACGCCACACACGCTCGGCACAGGTGACCTGGTCGCTCAGCACGGGCCACAGGCGCTCAGGGATGTGGTCGCGGCGCTTGGAGTGCAGATACACCGAGTCGAGCACCGCGCCGTAGACGTCGTTCTGGCGCTGGTCGAAGGCGCCGTTGCCGATCCGCACCGGCCTCGCGTTCTCATACCCCTTCAGATGGTCGAGGGTCGACTCGGTCAGATCCTTCTCGCCGCTGATCCCGTACATGATCTGCAGCGAGCCATCCTCGTTTCGCTGCATGTCGGCCACATACTGGACGAAGTCGTCGGCCTCCCAGTCCAGCCCGAGCGCATGCAGCCCCCAGAGCGTGAACGTCGCGTCCCGCATCCAGCAGAACCGGTAGTCCCAGTTGCGCGCGCCTCTCGGCGTCTCCGGCAGCGAGGTGGTCGCCGCCGCCAGCAGCGCCCCGGTCGGCATGAACGTCAGCCCCTTCAGGGTGAGCGCAGAGCGCTGCAGATGAAAGCGCCAGGGGTGATCCGGATATGTCCCTTCCGCCAACCAGGTCCGCCAGAAGTGAGCCGTCGCGTCCAGCCGCTTCTTGGCTTCCTTGACCGTCTGCGGCCCGGCGCGGTCCTCGGTCCAGGAGATCGCACAGTAGCGCCGCTCCCCCTCCTCCATCGTGTGCCTCGCATGCGCTCTGTTGCCCTCGATCCCGAGCCGCATGTCCGAGTAGAGCCGGAACGCCGAGGTGCCGTCGCCGGCATCCAGGGCATAACAGCCATCGCCCGCCTCCGCGTCGACCCAGCTGGCCGGGTTGCGGCCATAGTCGAGCATCGGCTCGCAGACCACCTCGACCTGCGCTCGGCCCTGGATGCATTCGACCATCCTCACGAGCATGTGCTCGGCGTCATAGTCGGTGGGCGGCCTGGTGTGGCTGGTGCCGTGCTTGCTCTCGCGCCATTCGCCGATGCTCAGTCCGTCCAGCACGCGCAGCCAGCCCTGCGGGGTCATCCAGGTCGTCTCAATCACATTGGTCCCCGGGATGTAGCGGCGTCCCGCCGGCACATACACGCCATACGGGCCGACCCGGAAGCTGCCGGCGCCCCTGTCGAGGATCGCCCCGAAGACCGAGGGAGAGTCGAAGTGGGGCAGGCACATCCACTCGATCGAGCCGTCCGAGGCGAGCAGGGCGCACGTGTGGCAATCCGACAGGAACCCGTAGTCGGCGATCGGCGGGAACGGCGACTCCGTGACGGTCGCGCTTGCAAGACTGCGGCGCGCAGCCGTCGGCGAGCGGTCGAGACCCGGCGGAGGCAGCGTGCCCGGGCTTGGGCGCGCGGGGGCGCGCTCGGATGCTGGACCGGGGGTGCCGGCGGGGGTGCCGTCCGAGGCGGCGGCGGGGACGCCGTCGGGGACACTGGCAGGGTTGCCGGCATCATGCGCGCCGGCCGTTCCCTCCTCCGTCGCGGATTCTCGGGAGGCACTCACGTGCTGAACGGTAGCGCGGGGGGTGGCCGGCACGGCGCGGAGCCGACTCTTGCGTCGGCGCCGCTCAGACAGATGGCCGCTGCACGCCGGCCGGCAGGCGGCCCTCTTCCGCGAGCTTGTCGAGGTGCGCGGCGAGGGTCACCGCGGCGACCGGGCGCAGCTGCTCGGGCACATCGGCCCAGGCGGCATCCAGCAGCTCCCGCACGCCGCGCGCGCCCGCGTCGAGCGCTGCGACCAGGCGACGCTCCCGCTCCAGCCGGTGCTCCACGTATTCGGTCAGCTTGGCGTGGGGATCGAAGACCGCCGGTCCGTGGCCGGGGCAGAGCGCCCGCAGCGGCAGCGCGAGCAGCCTTCGCAGACCGTCGAGGTAGCCGGCCAGCGCGCCCGGGTCGGGCGAGATGAACACCGAGCCCTCGCCGAGCACCGCGTCGCCGCAGAGGCATGCCCGACCGGCGATCAGCGCGCAGTGATCGACGCTGTGCCCGGGCGTCGGCAGCGCCGTCAGCGGCCCGAACACGACTCCGTCCGCGAGCTGGACGTCCACCCGGCGACCCGCGACATGCGCGCCGGCGGCAGCCAGGGGCGCGTCGACGCGAGCGAGCAGCGCCGCGACAGCGCCGGAGTGGTCGGGGTGGTCGTGGGTGAGAGCGACCCCGCCGAGCCCGCCGCGCTCTCTGACAGCGGCCAGGATCCTCTCCAGGTGCCGCTCGCCGGCCTGACCCGCCTGACCCGCCTGACCCGCTGGACCCGGATCGACCACGTAGGCGGGATCTGAGCCAACCACCCACGTGTTCGTCCCGGAGAGGGTGAGCGGGCCGGGGTTCTCCGCGCGCAGGCGCAGGATGCCATGCTCGGCGAGCAGCCGGGCTTCCGGCTCACCCGGCGCCGGGGCACGGGCCGCAGCGCTCACCGGCCCGTCTCCGGCTTCTCGCCTTGTGGCGTGGGGTCGTCCCGCCAGCCGGGGAGCGCGCTCGCCTCCGACTCGGCTGCGGCCATGTTCTCCGCCTGCACGGCGAGCCAGATCTCCTCGCGGTAGACGGGCAGTCCCTTCGGCGCCGCGATGCCGAGACGAACCGTCTGTCCGCTCACCTCCATCACGGTGACAGTCACCTCGTCGCCGATAACCACGCGTTCCCATGGACGACGCGTCAGTATCAGCATCGCCGGAGATTATGCCGTATCGGCGACCCGGCGGGCGGATCGAGATGGTGGAGTGCAACCACGAAAACAAGGTCGCCGCCAACGTGCGCACCCCCACAGAAGCGACCGGATACGTGCGGATGGGCTGAGCCGGCGCGGGCTGCCACACGCACGCCGGCGCGGACTGCCACACGCACGCCGGCGCGGGGTGCCACACGCATGCCAGTGCTCAAGCGCAGAACCCCAGCGCCGACTAACTGTCTATGCATGAGGGATCATGGCTGTGCCCGACCGAGCTCGACCGGATGCGCGTCGTCGACTCCAGCGCCCGCGTGCAGGTCATCCGGCGGGTCGGCTCGCTGGCGGTGGGAATCGCGCTGCTCGCGGCGATCCCGTGGATCGGGTGGTGGCCGCTGATCCCGTTCGCGCTGGCGGCCATCAACCTCTGGCACATCGAGCGGCGCATCTCCCGCGCCAGCCACCCGGAGCGCGTCAGCGCGCTCGGGATCCTCGCCACCATGACGCTGCTCGGCGTCGGCGTGGCGATCAGCGGCGGCCCGCACAGCCCGGCGCTGCCATGGATGGTGCTGCCCGCGGCGATGGCGGCCGCGCGCTTCCGGCTGCACGTGGTGATCGCAGCACTCAGCGTCACGGTCGCCCTGACGCTCGCCGCGACGCTCGGCGTCGACCCATCCGCGACCCTTCGCAACCCGGTGGCGCTGTTGGCGAGCCTGGCCCTGCTCGCGTGCGTCGTCTCCATCGTATGGGCGTTGCAGACCGCGGAGCTCCTGCATCGCGACGAGGCGATCCTCGACCCGCTCACCGGCCTTCTGAACCGTCACGCGCTGCTGCCGCGCTTCGCCGAGCTCTCCGAGCAGGCCCGGCTCACCCACCAGCCGGTCTGCCTGCTGGCGGTAGCTCACAAAAAGACGGTACTGCAAGCGGCCGGCCCTCTCCGGAGAGTTCACCGCACTCCGGCCCGGTTGTTCACTGCCGTTCACTTTGAGTTCAACTCGGCGATCTACCCTTTTCACGTGACC
>DAHVAB010000085.1 GCA_027314825.1 Solirubrobacterales bacterium | reverse complement strand
TCTGGTCGGTGAGGATCGCCTGGAAGCGGTGCCCGTCATGGTCGCTGAAAGACAGCTGCGCGCGGGAGTGTCCGAGGATCTGTGTAGGCATTAGCGAAGGAGAGCGTCATGCCTACTACGAGAACGCAGGATCAGCTGGGGTCAGAGCAGGATTGGGAGGTTCCCGCCGCCGGCGTGGAGCGCAGCGAGCCCCTTGGGCGAGCGCAGCGGAGCGCCGGCGGCGCGCCTGTCGCGGGGGGTCTGCCGTCTGGACGGTTGGGGCGCGAGCTCTCCCAGGAGATGGTCGATCGGGCTCTTGACCGGGCGCGGGCGGGCCTGGCGGTCGGCGAGCTGCCCGAGGAGGTCCGTGAGCGGCTGACAGACGGGCTGATCGACGAGCTTCTGGCCGGCCGGCGCGGCGAGGCGGAGATCCTCGGGTCCGGCGGGCTGCTTGGCGATCTGACGCGCCGTCTGGTCGAGCGGGCGATGGGTTCAGAGCTTGACGAGCATCTGGGCTACGAGCACGGCCAGGCGCCGCCGGGCGGGGCGGGGAACTCCCGCAATGGGCACACGGGAAAGACGCTTCTGACCGACCACGGTGAGGTTCGGATCGAGGCGCCGCGCGACCGGCGGGGCACGTTCGAGCCGCAGATCGTCAAGAAGAACCAGCGGCGTCTGGCCGGCCTGGACGAGAAGATCATCGCGCTCTACGCCGGCGGGATGACCACGCGCGAGATCGAGACCTACATGGCCGATCTCTACGGGCCCGGCGTCGGACGGGACACCGTCAGCCGTGTCACCGCCGCGGTCCTGGATGACGCGAAGGCCTGGCAGACCCGGCCGTTGGAGGCGGTCTACCCGATCCTCTACCTGGACGCCCTGATCGTCAAGATCCGTGACGGGCAAGCCGTGCGCAACTTCGCCTGCTACCTGGCGATCGGCGTGAACATGGAGGGTGAGCGCGACGTGCTCGGCATGTGGTTCCAGAAGACCGAGGGCGCCAAGTTCTGGCTGCAGGTGCTCACCGAGCTCAAGCAGCGCGGCGTGCAGGACGTCCTGGTCTGCTGCGTCGACGGTCTCACCGGGTTCCCCGAGGCGATCGAGGCCGTGTTCCCGCAGGCATGGGTGCAGACGTGCCTTGTCCACCAGGTCCGATCGAGCCTGCGGTTCGTGCCCTACAAGGACAAGAAGAAGGTCGCTTCCGACCTCAAGAAGATCTACACCGCCGTCGACCGTGACCACGCCGAGACCGAGCTCGAAGCGTTCGCGGAGACCTGGGACGCCAAGTACCCGATGATCTCCCAAAGCTGGCTGGAGCACTGGGAGCGGATCGTGCCGTTCCTGGCCTTCCCGCCGGACGTCCGCCGCGTGGTCTACACGACCAACACGATCGAGGCGCTCAACCGCCAGATCCGCAAGATCATCAAGACCCGAGGCAGCTTCCCCAGCGAGGACTCAGCGCGCAAGCTGCTCTACCTCGCGATCACCCGCGCGCAACGCAAGTGGCGCCACACATACAACTGGAGCGCAGCGCTCGTCGCCTTCCGCATCCACTTCGGCGAGAGACTCCCCGACACCGCAATCTGAGTTTCACACATTCACACGACCGGAGCAACTGTTACACTAACCACAAGCGCTTACACAGAAACTAGGACGCCCTCCGGTGCCTGCCAGCCCCACGGCTCCACCTCTCACCACCCAAAGGGGGGAGGTGTGGAGGGGGCGGCGCCCCCTCCATACCGAACAGACGAAAGAACAGAAAAGGAAGACGAGCGGACAGGCAGCGCGAACCCGCACATCCAGACGAAGGAGGAAGAAAGGAAGACGAGCGGACAGGCAGCGCAACCCCACAGATCCAGACGAAAGAAGAGAAGAGGAGGAGGAGCGGACAGGCAGCGCAAATCCGCGGAGCCGCGAGAAGAAGAGGACGACAGGCAACCGGCACGCGCCGGAGCGACGAGAAGGGGGATCGGCACGCGCCGGAGCGACGAGACGGGGGATCGCCCCGCGCCGGAGCGACGAAACGGGGATCGCCCCGCGCCGAAGCGACCGCAAACAACCGGCCACGGGCACGCGCAGCGTGCCACCCTCCAACCGCTAGGAAGGCGGCATCTCCGCAACGGTTGCCGCGGCCACGACCCGCAGCCCCACGCCCGGCGCCCGCTCCAGCCGCGGCACGCCAGCCATGATCTGATCGATCGCCTCCCGATCGAGAACCTCTTTGCGAAGCAGCTCCTCGGCGAGCAGATCGAGGTGGCGACGGTGCGAGGCGATCAACCGCTGGGCGGCGCGCCGCGCCTCCTCGATCAGGTCCCTTCGCTCCTCGTCGACGAGTCGCAGCGACGTGTCGGAGAGGCGCACGCCGTTCTCCGGGGCGCGGACCAGGCCGGCGGTGCCCATCCCGAACTCGTTGACCATCGCGTGAGCGATCTCAGCGATCCGCTTCAGGTCGTCGGAGGCGCCGGTCGTGATCGCGCCGAAGACGATCTGCTCGGCGACCCGGCCGCCGAGCAGGACGGTCATGTAGTCGATCAGCTCCTCTCGCGTCTTCAGGTAGCGATCCTCGGCGGGAAGGTTGAGCGTGTAGCCGAGCGCGCGCCCGCGCGGGACGATCGAGATCCGGTGGACCCGGTCGACCGTGGGCAGGAGCTCCGCGCAGAGGGCATGGC
This sequence comes from Solirubrobacterales bacterium, assembly GCA_027314825.1. Lineage (GTDB taxonomy): Bacteria > Actinomycetota > Thermoleophilia > Solirubrobacterales > Solirubrobacteraceae > Palsa-744. The sequence goes on along the minus strand of DAHVAB010000085.1, from coordinate 6,143 downwards.
CGGCCTCGTGGTAGGCGACCACGCGCTTCTCGTGGTCGCCCAGCACCCGCCGCGACTGCACGCCCGCGATCACCCGCTCCAGCGCGGCCTCGAAGTCGCCGTTCTCGATGTGGGCGCCGCTGCGGCGGGCCGCGAAGATCGCTGCCTCGTTGCAGATGTTGGCGAGATCGGCGCCGGTGAGGCCGCTCGTCTGCTTGGCGACGAGCCCGAGGTCGACGTCCTTGAGCGGCTTGCCCCGCGTGTGCACCGCCAGCACGCCTTCGCGGCCGCGCACGTCGGGCGGGGCGACGAAGATCTGGCGGTCGAAGCGGCCCGGGCGCAGCAGGGCCGGGTCGAGCTTCTCCAGCAGGTTGGAGGCGCCGATCACCACGAGGCGTCCCTGGCCGGCGAAGCCGTCCATCTCGACCAGCAGCTGGTTGAGGGTCTGGTCCTTCTCGCCGGAGATGTCGGCGCCCCGCTTGCCGCCGACCGCGTCGAGCTCGTCGATGAAGATGATCGCCGGTTCGTGCTTGCGGGCGACGGCGAAGAGTCGGCGGATCCGGGCCGCGCCGAGGCCGGCGAACATCTCGACGAACGCTGCGGCCGACTGGGCGAAGAACTGGGCGCCCGATTCCCTGGCGACCGCCTTCGCCAGCAGCGTCTTGCCGGTCCCGGGCGGACCGTGCAGGAGCACTCCCTTGGGAACCTTCGCCCCCATCCGCTCGAAGCGCTCCGGGTCGCGCAGGAAGTCGACGATCTCCTGCAGCTCGGCCCTCGCCTCGTCGGCCCCGGCGATGTCCTCCCATTTGATCGACTGCTTGGATGCCGGCTTGATCTGCTGCGGCTTGACCCGCGGCATCACTTTCAGGGTCCGCCACATCAGGAAGATGAGGGCCGCGAAGAAGAGGATCATCACGACGCTCGACCACTGATACGACCATTCCTGGATCGAGGAGACGATCGACCCGGCCGGCAGCAGGAGGACCGGCGCGATCACCGCAACCTCCCCGTAGCTGTGCAAGCCTGACTAGGGCTCATCGCATCAGCTTAGGCCGGCCGAGCTCGCCTGAAACACGCCGGCTTTCGCAATTGGCGGGAATCTGGACGGATGTTCTAGTCGCGGCCGGCGCGCGGCGGCACCCTTCCGAGCTGCCGCGCCGTCCGAGCAGCCGCACCGTCTCACCCCGACCGCGCGAGCAGCCGCCTCGCATCGCCCGGCTCACCCGAGCAGCCGCACCGTCTCACCCCGACCGCGCGAGCAGCCGCCTCGCCGCCCCGGCTCACCCGAGCAGCCGCACCGCCAGATCGGCATAGCAGCCGGCGGCGAGGTGCAGATCGCGAACGTCGATCCGCTCGTCGGCGCCGTGCATCAGCGGCCAGGCCTCCAGCAGGGATTGGTGACGCTGCGGGAAGAAGCCGTAGGCGACGCAGTCGGGGAAGGCTTCGCGGAAGTGCCGGGAGTCGGTGAAGCCGGGCATCACCGTCGCCACCGTGCCGGCGCCCGGATCGTGCTCGGCCACCCACGTCTCGATCGCCTCCATCAGCGGCGAGGATGCCGGCGAGCTGTTGCCGGGGATCCGCTCGGTGAAGGCGAGCTCGAAGTCCCCGTCTGCCGCCGAGCCGAGCACCTCCTCGATCGCCGCCCGCACGTCATCCTCCCCGAGCCCGGGCGGCACCCGGCAGTCGACGCGCAGCTCGCACTCGCTCGGGATCACATTGATCTTCTGCGAGGCGGAGATCCGGGTCGGGGCCATGCTGACCGACAGGACCGGCTCCAGCAGCCGGTGCAGCGCGGGGCTGTGCGCGGCGATCCGGGCCAGCGCGCCCGCCGAGTCCTCTGGATCCTCGCCGAGCGCGGCGAGCAGCGCCCGCGCCTGCGGAGTCATCGCGGGCGAGGGGCTGTGCGCCGCGAGCCGGCTCAGCAGCGGCGCCATCTTCAGCAGCGCGTTCTCCCCCATCCGCGGGGTGGAGGCGTGCGCCGCCGCGCCGCGGGTCGTCAAGCTGAAGCGGAAGACGCCCTTCTCGGCGACAGACACGCCATAGCGGCGGCGTCCGCCGTACTCGAAGCATGCGCCCGCCCCCTCGTTGAGCAGCATCTGGCAGCGCACCTTCTCGGGATGCTCGGCGGTCAGCCAGCGCGCGCCGAGCTCCCCGCCGGTCTCCTCGTCGACGACGGCGACGATCGACAGCTCGCCGTGGGCGGGACGCCAGCCGGCTCCGGCCAGCGCGACCGCGGCGGCGACCTCCGCGGCGACCTGAGACTTCATGTCGATCGCGCCCCGGCCCCAGATGAACCCGTCCGCCAGATCGCCCGAGAACGGGTCGCGGGACCAGGCGGAGGCGTCGGCGAGCACGGTGTCCGTGTGCCCGAGCAGGCAGAGCGTCGGCCCATCGGCCGCGCCCCGCAGCCGCGCCACCAGGTTCGGCCGCTCCTCGGTGGCGCCGAGCAGCTCGCACTCAAAGCCGGCGGCGGTGAGCCGTTCGGCGAGCAGCGTCTGCGCCGGCCGCTCCCGCCCTGGCGGGTTGACGGTGTCGATCCGGATCAGCCGCCGCAGCAGGTCGACCGCGTCTGCCTCCAGCGCGCGAGCGTCGAGATCGGCCACGCCCGGCATCCTAGCCTGCCGCCTCGCCACGCGATCTTCTCTGAGGGCGTTCCGCCCGCGGGCCGCGTGTGGCGTTGCTTGCGTGAGCGGCGCCTCACCGTCGCGGCCGGGACTCGCAGCCGAGAGCGCGCGTGCTCGACGCCCGGCCCGGATCGCCCGCCGCGCCCGCGCTCAGCGGATGGTGGCAGGCGGCCGCCCGTCCTCCCGGGTGCTCGGTGAGCGGCGGCTCCACGGTGCGGCAGAGCTCGTCGGCATGGGGGCAGCGGTCGGCGAAGCGGCAGCCGGCGGGCGGGCCGCAATCCACCTGCTCCGGCGGCGGCGGCGGCGCGGTCGGGGCCGGGACCGACGGGTCGGGCGTGGGCAGCGCCGCGATCAGCGCCTGCGTGTAGGGGTGGATCGGCGCGCGCAGGAGCGTCTCGGCCGGGCCGCTCTCCACGATACGGCCGAGGTACATGACCGCGATGCGGTCTGAGACGTGGGCCACGATCGCCAGATCGTGGGCGACGAATAGGCAGCTCAGCCCGTGGCGGCGGCGGAGCTCCTCGAGCAGGTTGACGATCTGCGCCTGCACGGAGACGTCGAGCGCGGAGACCGGCTCGTCGAGCAGCAGCAGCCGGGGGCGCGTCGCGAGCGCCCGAGCGATCCCGACCCGCTGGCGCTGCCCGCCGGAGAGCTCGTGCGGGTAGCGCTCGGCGTGCTCGGCCGCCATGCCCACCTCGGCCAGCAGCGCCGCCGTCTCGGCGCCGAGCCGTGAGCGGGGCACCCCCCGCAGCCGCAGCGGCGTGGCCAGGATCGCCCCGACCCGCCGCCGCGGGTTCAGCGAGCCCTCGGGATCCTGGAAGACGACCTGCATCCCGCCGCGCACCGGTCGCAGCGCGCGCCGCGATGCGCGCGTTATCTCACGGCCCTCGAAGATGATCCGCCCGCCGTCCACGTCGGTGAGCCGCGCCGCGCAGCGAATCAGCGTCGTCTTGCCGCAGCCCGACTCGCCGACCACCCCGACCGTCTCGCCGGCGCCAACCGTGAGGCTCACCCCATCCAGCGCCCGCACCCCGGCGCCGCGTCGGCGCGCGGAGGCGAACCTCACCGAGACGTCCTCCATCTCCAGCAGCGCCGGGCTCGGATCGTGCGCTCGCTCGCTCACAGGCCGATCCTCCCGCCCACCAGCCGCCGTGCGCGCTTGAGCTCCGGGGCCAGCACGCAGCGGTCGAGATGGCCAGGGGCGACCCGCGCGCGCTCCGCGCGCTCCAGATCATCATGCCCCTCACGGCTGCCGCCTGCGTCCCGCCCCCCGTCCGGCGCGGCCCGCGCCAGCAGCTCCACCGGCTCCGCGCAGCGCTCGAAGGCGTGGGGGCAGCGCTCAGCGAAGCGGCAGCCGGGCGGCAGCGCCAGCGGCGAGGGCGGCGCGCCCGGGATCGATGCCAGCCGCTGCGCTCGCTCGCTCTCGATCCGCGGGATCGAGCCGAGCAGGCCCCACGTGCACGGATGCTGGGGGTCTGCGAAGACCTGCTCGGCGCTGCCCTGCTCGACCGCCTGCCCCGCATACATGACGACCACCCGGTCGGCGATCCCTGCGACCACGCCGAGATCGTGGGTGATCAGCAGCACGGCCGTGCCGTCCTCGGCCCGCAGCCGCGCGAGCTCGCTGAGCACCTGCGCCTGGATCGTCACATCCAGCGCCGTCGTCGGCTCGTCGGCGATGATCAGCTGCGGCGAGCAGGAGAGCGCCATCGCGATCATCGCCCGCTGGCGCAGGCCGCCGGAGAGCTCGTGGGGGTAGGCGTGCGCGCGCCGCTCCGCGTCGGCGATCCCGGCCCGCCGCAGCGAGGCCACCGCCCGCTCGCGCGCCTGCGCGCGTGGCAGTCGCTCGTGCGCTCTGATCTGCTCGGCGATCTGATCGCCGATCCGCCTGACCGGGTTGAGGCTGCTCATCGGATCCTGGAAGACCATCGCGATCCGCGCGCCGCGGATCTCGCGCAGGCGCCGTTGCGGCGCGCCGATCAGCTCCTCGCCCTCCAGGCGCACGCTGCCGGCGACACTGGCCCCCTCGCGCCCGCTCAGCCCCATGATCGCGAGCGCCGCGGCCGACTTGCCCGAGCCGGACTCGCCGACGATCGCGACCACCTCGCCCTCATCCACCTGCAGGGAGAGCCCGTCGACCGCGCGCAGCGGCCCCCGCTCGGTGTCGAAGCCGACCTGCAGGCCCTCCACCGCCAGCAGCGCTGCGCTCATCGCAGCCGCACCTGCGGGTCGAGCGTGTCCAGCAGCGCTGCGCTCATCGCAGCTGCACCCGCGGGTCGAGCGTGTCCAGCAGCGCTCCGCTCATCGCAGCCGCACCCGCGGGTCGAGCGCCGCATGCACGATGTCGGTGAGCGCGCTGAAGACGACGACCAGGAACGCGGTCAGCATCGTGATCACAAGGATCGGCGGGATGTCGAGGCTCTGGATCGACTGGGCCGCATACTGCCCGACTCCGTGCAGGTTGAACACCGTCTCTGTCAGCAGCGCCCCGCCCCCGAGCACCGCCGCCAGGTCGAGGCCCCACAGCGCGACGATCGGCAGCAGGCTGTTGCGCAGCACGTGTGCGAAGAGCACCCGCCGCTCTGAGAGCCCCTTCGCACGGGCGGTGCGCACATACGGCTCGCGCATCGTGTCGAGCACCGTGGAGCGCAGCACGCGGGCATAGAACCCGGTGAACAGGATCGCGAGCGTCAGCCACGGCAGGATCATGTGCGTCAGCCAGCCGACCGGATCTTCGGTGAGCGGCACGTACCCTCCGAGCGGGAAGAGGTGCGCCCGGTAGCCCAGATAGAAGAGCAGGACGTCGCCGAGCAGGAACGTCGGCGTCGAGATCCCGGCCATCGCGAGCGCTCCGAGCAGCCGGTCGGCCAGCCTGGCCAGTCGCCCTCCCTCGCTGAGCAGCGCTCCGGCGAGGCCGAGGATGACCCCGCCGATCAACCAGATCACGCCGGCGCCGACGGTCAGCGAGATCGTGGCGGGCAGGTCGCGGCCGATCTGTTCGATCACGTTGACCTGCTGTGTATAGGACACCACCTGGCCGGTCATGATCTGTTCCATCGTGCGCAGGTACTGAACGTAGACCGGCTTGTCGAACCCCCACTGGCGGCGCACGTCGGCGATCTCCCGGGGGGTAGCCGTTCGGCCGGCCAGCCGCACGGCCGGGTCGCCGTTCGGGATCACCTGGAAGAGCAGGAAGGTCAGCACCGAGATCGCGAACAGCACGGCAACCATCGCCGCGATCCGGCGCAGGGCGAAGACGATCACCGCGCGCCCTCCTCTGCGCTCGCGAGCGCGGGCGAGGGCTCGCTGCCGCCGCCGGCGGTGGTGGTCGGGGCGGCGCGTCCGATCCCCGGCGCCGCGCGCTCGACGCGCGGCCGCGCGGCCCGCGTCGAGCGCGGGTCGAGCACGTCCCTGAGGGTGTCGCCGAGCACGTTGGCGCAGATCACCGTGAGAAGCAGCATCAGCCCCGGCGCGAGCACCAGGTGGATGGCGGATGGCATCAGTTCGGTTCCCTGCGCGATCATCGCTCCCCACGAGGGT
>DAHVAB010000084.1 GCA_027314825.1 Solirubrobacterales bacterium | reverse complement strand
AGATTTTGATGGGGGCGGCCCTCCGGGCCGCCCTGCGCGGGTCGCGTGGTGAGGGCTCGAAGCTCCGGCTCGATGAGAAGCGCCCCGTGGGCGAGCGTCGCGCTCACCGGCGTGGACCGCCGCTGCGAGCTGCCAGCACGCGCTGCGCGTCGGCCAGGCTGCGCTGCCTGCTGGCGAGCAGCACGAGCAGGTGGTAGATGACGTCGGCGGCCTCTTCGTCCACGCGCTCCTCGGACTCCTCCCGCGCCGCGCGGGCGACCTCCTCGGCCTCCTCCATCACCTTCTCGCCGATCAGCGGCGGGTCGTCGAGCAGCTTGACGGTGTAGGAGCCGGCCGGACGCTCCCGTGCGCGCTCGCGCAGCGTCCGCTCCAGGCCGGGGAGCATCTCGCACGGCTGCGTGATCTCGAGCTGGCCGCGGTGGAAGCAGGTGCGCTGCCCCGTGTGGCAGGCCGGCCCGGCCGGCTCCACGAGGGCGAGCAGAGCGTCGCCGTCGCAGTCGACGCGCAGCGCCCTGACCACCATCACGTTGCCGCTGGTCTCCCCCTTGCGCCAGATCTCCCGGCGGGAGCGGCTGTAGAGGTGAAGCTCACCGGTGCTCCGGGTGAGCTCCAGCGCCTCCGCGCTCATGTAGGCGAGCATCAGCACCTCGCCGCTGACGGCGTCCTGCGCCACGCACGGCACCAGGCCCCGCTCGTCGAAGACGATGAGCCTCTCTATCTCCCCCTCGGTGCTCGCCGCTGCCATCGCAAGGATTGTAGGTTGCATGGCGATGGCGCCATCCCTCCTCCAGCGCAGGCTGATCGTGGTCACCGGCAAGGGCGGCGTCGGCAAGACGACGATCGCCGGGGCGGTGGGCCTGCTCGCCGCCTCGCAGGGACGCAGGACGCTCATCCTCGACGGGAGCGGCGCGTCCTCGCGGCTGCGAGAGCTCTTCGGCGCCGACAGCCACCCGGACGAGGACCGGCCGGGCGAGCCGGCGGCGCTCGCCGAGCGGCTGTGGAGCATGTCGATCGAGCCGGATGGGGCGCTCCTGGAGTGGATGCAGGAGCTGGCCGGCCGGGCGCCGGCGCGGCTGCTGGCCACCAAGTCGAGCTTCCAGTACTTTGCCGCCGCCGCACCGGGCGCCAAGGAGCTCGTCACGATGGTCAAGATCTTCCGGCTGGCCGGCGAGAGCTCCCCTTACGACCTGGTCGTGCTCGACGCCCCGGCGACCGGTCACGCCCTGGCGATGCTCGACTCTCCCCAGACGTTCGCCTCGATCGCACGCGTCGGGCCGGTCGCCGCCCAGGCCGAAGCGGTACGGTCGATGCTCACCGACCCCGATCGGACCGGTTACCTCGCTGTCGCGCAGGCCGGCGAGATGTCGGTCACCGAGACCCTGGAGCTGCGCGCCGCGCTCGCGGAGCGGATCGGGGTGGAGCTCTCCACGGTGATCGTCAACGCGACCATGCACCGCCGCTTCACCGGCGAGGAGATGAGCCGGATCGAGTCGCTCCGCGGCCAGGGTCCCCTCTCGGCCCAGGTCCGCATCGGCCACGCCGCTGCGGCGGCAGCGCAGGCGGCGCACGAGCGCACCCGCTTCCAGCACGGGCAGCTCAAGCGGCTGCGCCAGGCGGGGCTCACCGTCCTGCAGGTGCCCTTCCTGTTTCAGGCCGACCTCGATCTCCCCGCGCTCACGAGGATCGCGGAGCGGCTCGACGGGCATATCTGAGCCGGCCCGGGCGCAGCCGAGTCCACGGCATCGCGAGACGCTTCACGCGCCTGGGCGCCGCCTGGGGCACGGCATCGCGAGACGCTTCACGCGCCTGGGCGCCGCCTGGGGCACGGCATCACCCGCCGCTTGGCGAGCTTGCGCGCAGCCGGGGCGCGGCGGCGCGGTGCATCGGGCGCGGCGATGGGGCCGGGGGCTCGGAGACGCCGCGGGCGCGAAGCGCCCCCACCCTACTCGATCCCGAGACGGTCGAGCAGGGCCTCGTCGCTGCGCCAGGCGCGGCGGACCCGGACGGTCAGCTCCAGGTGCACACGGCTTTCCAGCTCCGCTTCGATCGACTTGCGGGCCGCGATGCCGATCGCCTTGATCATCCGTCCGCCGGCGCCGACCACGATCCGCTTCTGGGAGGAGGTCTCCACCCAGATCGAGGCGGCGAGCCTGGTCAGATCCTCTCGCGGCCGCGTGATGTCCTCCACGACCGCCTCGACGGCGTGCGGGAGCTCTGAGAAGGTGCGCCTGATCGCCGCCTCCCGGATCAGCTCGGCCAGCAGCAGCGCCTGCGGCTGATCGGAGCGCTCGCCCGGCTCGTATAGGTAGGGCCCCTCGGGGATCACCGTGGCGAGATGGGCCAGCAGTGCCGGCAGGCCCTCGCCGGTGCGGGCGGAGATCGGAAACACCTCGCTGTCGGGGCTCAGGGCGGTCGCGGCGAGCAGTGCGGCGGCGACCCCCGCCTTCGGCAGCCGGTCGATCTTGTTGACGGCGATCGCGATCGGCAGGCCGGCCTCCGCGAGCGCGGTCGCGGTGAACCGGTCGCCGGGGCCGACTCCCTGCACGGCGTCGAGGATCAAGAGCCCGGCGTCCGATCCGCGCAGCTCGGCGGTGACCCGGCCGGCCATCCGCTCGGTGAGCGGGTCGCGGGGCCGCTGGATCCCCGGCAGGTCGACGAAGACGATCTGGGTCTCCGTCCGCGGGTCGGTCCGTACTCCCCTGATCGCACGGCGGGTCGTCTGCGGCTTCTCGGAGACGATCGCCACCTTTCCTCCCACGGCGGCGTTCAGGAACGTCGACTTGCCGACGTTCGGCCGGCCGGCCAGCACCACGAACCCGGCCCTCACGGCCGCTCACCCTTGCCGGCCGGGGCATCCGCCGCCCCTGGCGCCGCGGGTGGGCGTCGCTCCCCCGGGCCGGCCGGGTCCGCCAGGATCTGCGCCTGCAGGGCGAGCATCTCCCCGTTGTCGGTCTCGTGGTCCATGCCCAGAAGATGAAGCACCCCGTGCACGATCGCCTCGCGCAGGTCGGCGGTGTGCTGCGGGCATATCACTATGTCGCCGAGCTCCCTTTCGATCCCGCCGCCGCCGATCGGGCCGGCGCCGTCGATCGGGAAGGAGAGCACGTCGGTCGGGCCGGCTTTGCCCCGGTGGGCGGCGTTCAGCTGCGCGATCCGCTCGGGCGTGACGATCTCGATCGCCAGATGCCCGGCGCTCACCCCGGCCGTAGCAGCCGCTGCGAGGCAGAGCCGCTCGATCTCCGCGCGGGTGGGGGCGCCCGGGAGGTCCTGCACGCCGACCAGCTCGACCTGCAGGCTCATCTGCTCGACCAGGTGGCTCCCGTGCTCGACCTGGAGGCTCATCTGCTCGACCCGGTGGCTCCTGTGCTCGCCCTGGAGGCTCATCTGCTCGACCCGGTGGCTCCCGTGCTCGACCTGGAGGCCGATCGGCTCGGCCTGGCCGCCGATCGGCTCGGTCTCGATGTCGCTCAACCTGCGCGCCCGTCGCCCTCGCGCAGCGAGTGGCTGTCGTAGGCCTCGACGATCCGCTGCACGAGCTTGTGCCTGACGACGTCCTCGCCGCCGAAGCGGACGAACTCGATCCCGTCGATCCGGTCGAGCACCTCGCCGACCGCTACCAGTCCCGAGCGTTGCTCGCGCGGAAGGTCGACCTGGGTGACGTCGCCGGTCACCACCATCTTCGAGCCGAAGCCGAGCCGTGTCAGGAACATCTTCATCTGCTCGGGGGTCGTGTTCTGCGCCTCGTCCAATATGACGAAGGAGTCGTTGAGGGAGCGTCCCCGCATGAACGCGAGCGGCGCGATCTCGATCACCCCCCGCTCGATGTGCGCGGAGACCTTCTCCGGGTCGAGCATGTCGTGCAGCGCATCGAAGAGCGGGCGCAGGTAAGGGTCGACCTTCGCCATCAGGTCTCCCGGCAGGAACCCGAGCCGCTCGCCGGCCTCCACCGCCGGGCGGGTGAGGATGATCCTGTTGACCTCGTGGCGCGAGAGGGCGGCCGCCGCCAGCGCGACCGCGAGGAACGTCTTGCCGGTGCCGGCCGGCCCCACCCCGAAGGTGACCGTGTTGCGCCGGATCGAATCCACGTATCTCTTCTGATTGACGGTCTTCGGCGCCACCCGGAGGCTGCGGTGTCGCCAGACGATGTCCTCCAGCACCTTCGCCGGCGACTCGTGCGCATCCAGGGCGCCGGTGACCGCGGCGATCGTGCCCGGGCCGATCTCATGTCCCCGGGCGATCAGCCCGGAGAGCTCCTCGATCACCCGCTTGCCGGTCTTCGTCTCACGCTCGGCGCCGTCGAGGGTGAGCAGGTTGCCGCGCAGGAACACCTTGCAGGAGAGGTGCCCCTCCAGGGCGCGCAGAACCGCGTCCTGGCTGCCGGCCAGCTCGGCCGCGACGTCGTTCGGCAGCTCGATCTGCGTCCTCATCCGCAGGAAGAGCCCACCCTGGATTCGAGGCCGGCATCCCGGCTCTCGCGGCGGTCCGCGCCCCACCGTCCGCGAGCCGCGCTCACGCTCGCGATCACGGGCTGAGCGCCTCCTTGACCAGCCCCGAGACGCGGGCGCCCTCGGCGCGACCGTCGATGGCGGCCATCGCCCTCTTCATCACCGCGCCCATATCCTTCATCGACTGCGCGCCGCTCTCTGCGATCGCAGCCTGCACGATCGCCCTCAGCTCATCGTCGTCCAGTTCCGCGGGCAGGTAGCCGCCGATCAGCTCGGCCTCCGAGCGCTCCTTGGCGGCCAGCTCCTCGCGGCCGGCCTCCTCGTAGGCGGTGGCGGCCTCCACGCGGCGCTTGCGCTCCCGTCGCAGCACGGCGGCCTCGTCGCTCTCCCCCGCCTTCTGCGCCTTCTGCAGCTCTGAGAGGATCAGCCTGAGCGCCCCGACGCGCTCCCGCTCTCCGGCCTTCATCGCCGCCTTCACGTCGCCCTGCACCTGCTCGAGCAGGCTCATGCGCCCACCGGCCCGGCGCTGGCCGGCAGCGCACGGCAGCCATCTCCGCGCCGGCCCGTCAGGCTCTCGGTCGCCGCTGCCGCGGCCCTCGTGAGCCTGATCTCGGTCTCGATCTTGCTGTTGGTCCTGGCCATCCCCACTCAGGATACGCCGCGACGGGGATGGTTCGCGAGTCTGCGCCGCGGCCACGGCCTCCAGCGGCGGCAGAGCGTCGCCAGCGGCGGCAGAGCGTCGCCGGCGGCGGCAGGACCCCTACGCCCGGCCGCCACCGGCGATCCGCCAGCGAGCGCCATCAACCGTGGCTGTGCCCACCCCTGCGAGCGCCGTGCCCGCGATGATGGCCCTTGCCCTTCCCGCCCTTGCCGCCCTTGCCGGGCTTGCCGGACTCCGTCAGGCGCACGTTGCTGTCGTGGACGTCGCTGCCCGACAGGCTCACCTTCAGGCCGTGCCGTCCCGCCTTCTTGGCGAGCTTCGCGCCCTCGCCGGTCAGCGTCACGTGCAGCGTCAGGTGACCGCCGGCTGCGATCGAGAAGCTCGCTTCGCCGACCGTCACCATCTTCGTGATGTGGGCGACGTGCTTCTTTCCGCGCCTGCGCACAACCTTCTTGAGCCTCTCCTTGTAGAGGAGCTTCAACGACCCCTCGCACGCTCCGGCGCCGGTGCAGTGCAGGCTCACCAGCGCGTGGTCGCCTTCCACCTTTGCCAGGCCGGTCGCGACCGCGGTGCCGGGGGTCGGCCTTGGCGGCGGGATTGGCGTTGGGGCAGGCGGCGGCGCGGGCGCTTTGGTTGTTTCTATCTTCGCCGGCGGCGGGGGCGGGATCGCCAGCCCACTGCTCTTCGCCGCGGCCTGCCCGCCGGCATTGCTCGCCGTCACCTCACACGTGATCGTCTGACCCTGATCGGCGGCCTGGACGACATAGGTGCTGCCTGTCTGCCCGGTGATCACGGTTTCCCCGCGCAGCCAGGAGTATGTCAGCGTCGATGGGCTGTTCGCCCACGACCCTTCAGAGCAGCTCAGCGTCTGCCCCACCGCCACCGTCCCGCTCAGCACCGGGGCGGCGGTGTTGAGCGGCGCGGGTGTGAGCACGGTGGCCGTGACTGCGTGTTCGCCGTATTCGATGACGAGCTTGGCCTTCTTGCATTCCGGACCCTCTTCGGCCGTTTCGATCACGGTGCCGTTGGGAACGCCCGCGAAGGTGCCCGTCAATGACCCCGTGGTGGAGAGGATCGTGTCCACATCGCCGGCTTTCAGCGCCGGGCAGGAGCTCGGGCCGTTGGGGCGCAGGAGAACGACCATTTCGGCGCCGCCGAGGTTGACATTGCCGGTGGCCTTCAGCTGCCCGTAGTCGGTGCCCGCCGTCGTTCCCGCTTCGCCGATCGTGAACAGCGCAACGCTCGCCGAGTCGAGTGAGAGCGCCCCGTCGACCGTGATCAGGCCGGGTTCGGGGTATCCATTGCCGACCTGGATCTGCCCCCCGGTCAGCGTGAGCGATCCGAGCGATCCGACGCCGTCAATCGCTGCGTGTTCGACGGTCACAGAGTGGAGGTCGGTCGAGTTGAGCGTGCCCGTGCTTGCGCCGGGGACAGGGGGATGCAGCAGATCGACGAACCCGTTGACCCCGGCACCCGCGCCTGTGAGCGATGGGTTCGCGCCCTTGATCGTCGTGTTGCCGACCTCGACGCCGTTCTCCAACGACAGCCGTCCACCTTCCTTCAGCTCGACCCCGAGCGTCTCTGCCGCGCCCGTGACCGCTCCGGCGAGATCGAGTTGCCCGCCCTCTTCGCCGCCTTCGATCAGCCAGCTCTGAGCGGCGCCCAACTTGATCGGCAGGTCGAGCGTCGGCGACGGGCCAATCGAGCTCGCGATGGCCGGCGTGCTCTTGATTCCGCCGGCGCCCAACGTGATCGCTTCGCCCGTTATGTAGTAAGGCGCGCCGCCGTAGACTTCGATGCCGTTGACGGTCAACCCTTTGACGTTGTTGGTGCTCATGTAGCAGGTGTCCGAGGGCGGTTCCGTTTTGCACGCGGCGCTGCTGGAGAGCGAGGGGAACGTGAGCTTGCCGACGGTTTCGTTTTCTGCTGGGGCTTTGCTGAGCGAGGCTTCCGGTGTCCAGTTGGTGGTTCCAGACCAGTCGGCGGCGCTCAGCCCGCTCGCAGCCAGAGTGCCTCCCGTCCAGGTGAAGCTTTCGGGCGAGAGCGCCCATGCAGACGCGGGCAACGCACAGATGCAGAGCGCGAGCGCCGCGATCAGCACGCCGAGCAGCCGCGGCCTGCGCGCCATCCCGCGCCGGCCTGCAGGCGCTCGCTGCAGCCGACAGTCGCCGAGACGGCCTGCGGCCACCTTCGCACCCGGCCTCGCGCCACCAAGCTCGCGCCGGCCTTGACGCCCATTCATCCGCATTGCTCTCCTCCGTTCATCTGCATTTCTCCCCGGAGGGCATGCCGGCCCGCGGCGGCTCCAGCCGCGAGGGCATCCGGTGGCTCCCCGGCCGCAGCCGCGATCGCCGCTCTGCTCTCATCGCAATCCCAGATCGCAACCGTGCTGGCATCCCCTGATCCGTTCTGCTCGCGGCGAACCAGCGGACGCCGCGGCTTCGGGGATCGATTTGGGTGCAGTCTTGCACAGTCGCCGACAGGCCGCAACGGTCGTGTGACGGCCGAGCGCGCCGCCGCCGCTACCGCCTCGCCTGCCAGCCGACCAGGCCGGTCTGGCAGCGGCCGTGGCGGGTCCTCACCGCGGCTCGCAGGGTGCCGAACGCGACGCCCGAGAGCAGCCCGAAGGTGCCATCGACGCGCCCCCGCGCGCTGCCAGTCGTGATCTCGACAGTGAAGCTGCCGGGCGATTCGAGCGCGGCTGTGCGCCGCAGGGAGAGCAGCGTCCGGGTCAGGCGCACCCGCCGGCCGCCGGGGCAGCGGTAGACGGCGGTGAATCGCAGCCGCACCAGGCGCCGGCCGCTGTGGGCGACCCGCACCGCCAGCGGCCTGCCCTGTTCTGTGAGGCCGCGGTACGCCCCGGGCCGGGTGAGGCTGCCGGAGCGCGGCGCGGCCCTGGAGCGGGTCGCCGTCCAGGAGATCCGGCCGGTGCTGCAGCGAGCGCCCCCGCGGGTGCGATCGACGCCGGTGATCGTGCCTCTCAGCACGCCGGCGCTCTCGCCGACCCCGCCTGCGATCGTGACGCGTTCGCGCCCGGCGGCGAGCCTGAGCAGGAAGCGGCCGCGGCGGCCGATCGGCTGGGTCTCGCCGTTGCTGAGCGCCTCCACAGACGATCTCAGAGTGCGCGCCGAGCCGCAGCGGTAACGGAGCCTTGCGGCGATCGCCGTCAGACGGGTGCCGTGCGAGCCGATCACCAGCGCGATCGGGCTGCGCGCGCCGCCGGCGCTGCCGCGGTAGCGGCCGTCGAGGGGCGCGGCCACGCGTGGGAAGGCGGGCCGTGGCGGCTTGGCGGGCGCGGGGGCGGCCGGCTGCTGTGACGGCGATGGCGGCGATGTGCTGACGGGCGTGGTGGTGGTCGCGGGGACCGGGACGGGCGGCGGCGAGGAGCCGGGATTCAGCGCGGCGATCCATTCCCCCGCCCAGGCGGCGATCGAGTCCACGCGCGTGTAGACGCTCGGCTGCGTCGTCGCACAATCGGCGGGCCCGTGGCTGACCAGCCCGATCTCCACCGGGCCGGAGGCGCCGTTCGCGATCAGCGGGCCACCGCTGTCGCCCTCGCAGGGACCGGTCGCGAAGCTGGGCGGGTCGATCGCGCACAGCTCCAGCCCCGGGTGGAACGGAGCGGCGTTGCGTTCGCAGTAGCCGGCGCGCTGCACAACGGTGGCCGCCCAGCGCAGGCGCTGCGTGAGCGATT
>DAHVAB010000083.1 GCA_027314825.1 Solirubrobacterales bacterium | reverse complement strand
TGGTCAGGAGCTTCGAGGAGGTGCCCCGCGACGCGGAGCGGGTGATCTTCTTCCCCCGCGCTGCGGGCGGGGCGTGCCGGTAGGGTCGCGGCGATGGTGCTCGCGCTCGGCTCGATGGGGATCGTGCTCGCCACGTTGATCGCCCAGCTGGCGCTGCCGCGGATCTGGCGGTCGATCAGGGCGGGCCTGCGCCGCCGCCCCGGCGCCGAGCCCGCCGGGTATGACCCTGGCAGGGAGCTGCGCGCGGAGCAGAAGGCGCGGGAGCTGCTGCGCTCCTGTGTGAACGAGCAGGAGTGGGAGATGTACCGCGATCTCGGCTTCCTGCGCGTGTGGGGCTCGCTGTCGGGACGGCCGAGGCTGCGCGGCAGCCGAGCGCCGAGCGCCTCCGAGCAGGCCGCCCACGCCGACTATGCCTACCTGATCTATCCGCACCGGCCGATCGTCGCCTACCTGCCGCAGACGGGCGCCATGCTCAACGAGTACTGCGTGGCGTTCCCGGATCGCACGAGGCCTTACGGGAGCACGAGATTGCCCGCCTCCGATGACGTGCTCGCGAAGTGGATGGCGCTGCGGGCCGACGAGAGGCGGCTGATCGCCGACGCGAACATGCACCTGCCGGGCCGTCAGGTCGACCCTGCGATGGTGAGGCGCGACCTCCGTCGCCTCGCGCGCTGGGAGCGCGAGCGGCTCGGCGAGGCGGCGGTGAAGGGGACGGCTTAGGGCCGGCCAGGTCGAGAGGCTCCCGCGCGCGAGCGCGGCGGGGTGGCGCGAGCAGCCTTGTTTTTTTGAGGGAGCGCGGGTCGCGTGGTGCGCTCTCTGGACCGGCCCGGCGACGCTCGCCTCGCGCGACCGGGCTGGGAGGTAGTGTTCGCCGCCGTGAGCAGCTTCGACGTCAAGCATCGCAGCCGCGCCCTGACCGACGGCCCCGAGCGGGCGGCGGCGAGGGCCTATCTGCACGGCATCGGCTACTCGGCCGAGGATCTGGCCAAGCCGATCGTGGGGGTCGCCCACTCCTGGATAGAGACGATGCCGTGCAACTTCAACAACCGGGTGCTGGCGGCGAAGGTGAAGGAGGGGATCAGGGCGGCCGGCGGCACGCCGATGGAGCTGAACACGATCGCGATCTCCGACGGGATCACGATGGGCACCGCCGGGATGAGGGCGTCGCTGGTCTCCAGGGATCTGATCGCCGACTCGATCGAGCTGGTCGCCTCGGCGCACCGCTTCGACGCGATCGTCGCGATCTCCGGCTGCGACAAGACGATCCCCGGCACCGTGATGGCGCTAGCCCGCCTGGACATCCCGTCGCTGATGCTCTACGGCGGCTCGATCAGGCCGGGCCACTACAAGGGGCAGGACGTCACGATCCAGCAGGTCTTCGAGGCGGTCGGCGCCCACGCGGCCGGCAGGATCACAGAGCAGGAGCTGCATGAGCTGGAGGAGGTCGCCTCGCCGGGAGCGGGCGCCTGCGGGGGACAGTTCACCGCGAACACGATGGCGATGGCCTTCGAGGTGCTGGGGATCTCGCCGGCGGGCTCGTCGATGGTGCCGGCCGAGGACGGCCGCAAGCTGGAGGTGGCCAGGCAGGCGGGGGAGCTTGTGATGGAGGTGCTGCGCGACGGCCGCCGTCCGAGCGAGATCATCACCAGGCAGGCGCTCCAGAACGCGATCGCAGCGGTCGCGACGAGCGGAGGGTCCACCAACGGCGTGCTGCATCTTCTGGCGGTCGCCAGGGAGATGGGCGTACCGCTCTCGATCGATGAGTTCGACGAGATCTCGCAGCGCACCCCGCTGCTCTGCGACCTGCAGCCGGGCGGGCGCTATGTGGCCGTCGACCTCTACCGTGCCGGCGGCGTGCCGCTCGTGCTCAGCAGGCTCGCGGAGGCCGGCATCCTGAACGGCGACGCGATCACGGTGACGGGACGAACGATCGGCGAGCATGCCCAGGAGGCGCAGGAGGCCGAGGGACAGCAGGTCGTGCACCCGGTCTCGGATCCGATCAAGGAGACCGGCGGCTTCGCGATCCTGAAAGGCAACGTGGCGCCGGAAGGGTGCGTGGTGAAGCTGGCCGGCCACGAGCGCCGCCTGCACACCGGCCCCGCGCGCGTCTTCGACGGCGAGGAGGCCGCGATGGCCGCCGTGCTCGCCCGGAAGATCGGAGAGGGGGACGTCGTCGTGATCCGCGGTGAGGGGCCGGCAGGCGGGCCGGGAATGAGGGAGATGCTCGCCGTCACCGCGGCGATCGTCGGCGAGGGGCTGGGCGAGAGCGTCGCCCTCATAACGGACGGCCGCTTCTCCGGGGCCACCCACGGGTTCATGGCTGCCCATATCGCGCCGGAGGCGGCCCGCGGCGGCCCGATCGGCGCGATCGCGGACGGCGATCAGGTCACGATCGATGTGGACGCCCGCCGGATCGACGTCGCTCTGTCCGACGAGGAGATCGAGCGGCGCCTGGCCGCCTACACCCCGCCGCGGCACGCCGACGGGGAGCTGGAGGTGGCGATCGCCAAGTACGCGAAGCTGGTCGGCTCGGCCTCGGAGGGCGCGATCACCCGCTGAGAAAGCCCTCGAGCAGCGCGTTGAACTCGTTCGGCCGCTCGAACATGGCGACGTGCCCGGTGTTCTCCCAGATCACCTTGTGGGATCCGGGGATCCGGGAACCGAAGACGTCGGCGTCGCGAACCGGGATCAGGGGATCCTTATCGCCCCAGACGATCAGCGTGGGACAGGAGATCGCGGGCAGACGCTCGGCCAGATCCTGAGAGTGGGTGGTGATGGCTTCGAGGGCGTCGAGGAAGCCGGGCTTGCCCATCCCCCGGATCTGCTCGGCAGCGAAGGCCGCGTCGAGATGGCCGCGCTCCGCCGCCACCGCCGCCAGCGCCGCGTTGCGCAGCCGCGGCCGCCGTGCGAACGTGTCCGCGTTGCGGGCGATCCAGCGGTTCAGCGAGTGCACCGCCGGATGCGCGCGGCGGATCAGCGCCATCCGCGCCGTCAGCGACGCGGTCGAGATGCCGGCCGGTGAGACGAGCACGATTCGCTGCGCCCGGTTGGGATGGGAGATGGCGAGCTCGGCCGAGATCTCCCCGCCCATCGAGTTGCCGACGATCGCCGCCTCGGAGATGCCGAGCGCGTCCATCACTGCCACCACCGTGCGGGCGTAGCCGGCGATCGAGATTGGGCCGGCCGGCATCGGGGAGTGGCCGAAGCCCGGCAGGTCGAGCGCGATCGTTCGCCATCCCGTCGCGATCGCGGGCAGCTGGTGCAGCCAGTTCGGCCAGCTGCCGCCGAGGCCATGCACGAATACGACCGGGGCCCCGCTTCCGAGGTCGAGCACGTTAACCGGCCGGCCCCCCTCGATAGGCACCCATCGCTGATGGGCGCGCCAGTCGACGTGCTGCCAGGCGTCGGCGCCGGTGCCGTTACGGCTCGTATGCGCGTCGGGCTGCGCGGCGGAGGGGATGCTGGCGGCGCCGGACATCGGTCAATAATGTATCGGGCGGGCGATGAGAATCGCAATCGACATAGACTCGACGATCCATCACTACTGGGACGTGCTCTCCGAGATCTCGCTGAGGCGCTTCGGGGTGGAGCTGCCGTATGAGGAGCAGCTGACGTGGGGGATCACGCGCCTGCGCCCTGAGCAGCTGCGGATCTGCATGCAGGAGAGCCACAGCGACGAGATGATCCTCCATGGGCGTCCCTACCCGCACGTCGTGGAGACGGTGAGGGGCTGGCATGAGGCGGGCCACTTCGTGCACGTGACCAGCCATCGCGCCCCCGACCGGGCGCAGCCGACGGAGCGCTGGCTGCAGCAGATCGGTCTGCCGTTCGACGATCTGCACTGCTCCTTCGACAAGGTCACCCGCTGCTGCGAGCTGGGGATCGACCTGTTGATCGACGACAGTCCTCTGAACCTCACGAGCGCAATCGAGCGCGGCATCGCGGTCGCAACGATCCTGCATCCCTGGAACGAGGAGCTCTGCGAAGTGGAAGGGATCGCGGCCGGGCGCGACTGGACCGAGCTCGCGAGCCTGCTGGCTCCGCTGATCGAGGACGGGCGCCCCGTGGCGCAGCCCGGCGCCCCGCGGCTCGGCGCGGGCGCGGGGTAGGCACCGGCAGGTGGCTGAGGTAGGGCGGCGAACTATCACCGTGCCATGAGCGATGAGCGCGCCAGCACCCTCCCCGACGGCTGGGCCGGCGCGCTGAAGCTCTGCGGTGAGGATCTGCGCCGCCGCGGCAGCGCCGCTGCCACCCGCCGCGCCTACGCCGCGGACGTGGAGGCGTTCGCCCGCTGGTGCGCCGATCGTCGCCTCGCCCCGGAGGAGGTCGATGTGAGGACGCTGCGCCGCTACCTCGGGGCGGCCTCCGAAGCCGGCGCCGCCCCCAGCAGCCTCGCCCGCCGGCTCGCCTCGCTGCGCTCCCTCTTTGCGAGCCTGCGCGAGCACGGCCTGATCGCCCAGAGCCCGGCCGACCTGATCTCATATCCCAAGCGCGCCAAGAGCCTGCCCACGGTGCTCACGGGTGGGCAGGCGCAGCAGCTGCTGGACGGCATCCCGGCCGACACGCCGCTGCACCTGCGAGACCGGGCGCTCTTCGAGCTGGCCTACGCCTGCGGCCTGCGGGCCTCCGAGCTGACCGGCCTGGATGTCGGCGACATCGATCACGACGGCGAGCAGGTGCGGGTCCATGGCAAGGGGAGCAGGACGCGGATGCTGCCGGTCGGCGAGCCGGCTCAGGCGGCGATCGCCGACTACCTGATGCGCGGCCGGCCGCGGCTGCAGGCGAGCGGCGCCCCGGCGAGCGGGGCCAGCGCGGCGGGCGCATCCGCGAGCGCCCCCGATCCGCGGACGCCGCTCTTTCTCAGCCGCAGCGGCCGGCGGCTGGCCAGCGGCGACGTGCGCAGGAGGCTGCGCGGCTGGGCGATCAGGACGCGACAGGCCGGCCGCGTGTACCCGCACGTGCTGCGCCACAGCTTCGCCACGCACCTGCTCGACGGCGGTGCCGACCTCCGTGTGATCCAGGAGCTGCTCGGTCACGCGAGCATCTCGACCACGCAGGTATACACTCGGGTTGAGTCTGCCCGGCTGAGAAGCGCATATGCGCGCAGTCATCCGCGGGCCTGAGCAGGGGGGAAGGACCCTGGAGACGAGTATCAAAGCGATCGAGCTGCGCGAACTGTGGCGCCGTTACAAGTCTGAAGGAGACGCCCGTGCCCGCGAGCGCCTTGTGCTCGCGTACTCGCCCCTGGTCAAGTACGTGGCGGGGCGGACGGCCGCCGGGCTGCCCCCGCACGTGGAGGAGGCCGACCTGATCTCCTACGGGCTCGGCGGGCTCATCTCCGCGATCGAGCGGTTCGATCCCGCCAGAGAGATCAAGTTCGAGACCTACGCGATCACCCGGATCAAGGGAGCGATCATCGACGAGCTGCGCTCGATGGACTGGGTGCCGCGCAGCGTGCGGGCGAGGACCCGGGAGATCGAGCGCGCTCACGCCAAGCTGGAGCACCGCCTGCAGCGCACGCCGACCGACGCGGAGCTGGCGCAGGAGATGGGGATGACCGACGATGAGCTGCAGGAGGCGCTGATCGCGATCTCCAACTCCTCGATGGTCGCGTTGGACGAGCTGTGGAGCGTCTCGGACTCCAGCGGGGACCAGGTCTCGCTGATGGACACGATCGAGGATCCCTCGGCACCCGACCCGGCCAGGGCACTGGACGTCGGCGCGCTGAAGGACAGGATCGCCGAGTCGATTGCCCGCCTGCCCGAGCGCGAGAAGCTCGTGATCGCCCTCTACTACTACGAGAACCTGACCCTGCGCGAGATCGGCGAGGTGCTGGGAGTGACCGAGTCGCGCGTCTCCCAGCTGCACACGAAGGCCGTGCTGCGGCTGCGCTCCAGCATGCAGGCCGACCCGTTCGAATCCCCGTAGCGCCGCCGGCGGCCACTGGCGGATCGTCGCGCTCGGCGGTATGGTGCTCAGACACCTCAAGGGAAGGAGCTGCGCATGCGTCCAGCGGCCGATCGGATTCGCAACGTCGCCCTGGTGGGGCATCGGGGATCTGGCAAGACCTCCCTGCACGAGGCGCTGCTGTTCGAGGCCGGCGTGGTCAATCGGCTTGGGAGCGTGCCCGACGGCTCCACCGTCTCGGACTCAGAGCCCGACGAGCAGGCCCGGCAGATGTCGATCACGGCCACGCTCAGCTCCTTCGACTGGGTCGATCGCCGGATCAACCTGATCGACACGCCTGGAGAGTCGAGCTTCGTGGCCGATGCGCTCGGCGCCCTGCAGGTCTGCGAGTCGGCGATCTTCGTTGTGGGAGCCGTGATGGGAGTCGAGGTGGGGGCGACGCGCCTGTGGGCGCGCGCGGCCGAGCTCGACCTGGCGCGGATGGTGTTCGTGAACATGCTCGACCGCGAGCGGGCCGACTTCTTCAGGACGCTCGAGCAGCTGAAGGAGTCCTTCGGGGCGCACGTGGTGGCCACGGAGGTGCCGATGGGCTCGGAGCACGAGGTGTCCGGGGTGATCGACCTGGTCGACATGAGGGCGTTTCGGCAGGACTCCGCCGACCCGGCCGGATTCACCGAGATCGAGATCCCGGCCGAGCACCGCGAGCTGGCCGAGCGCTACCGGGAGCGGCTGATGGACGAGGTGGCGGAAGTCTCAGACACCCTGATGGAGCGCTACCTGGAGGGAGAGGCGATCTCTCATGAGGAGATCGTCGGCGCGTTGAAGGAGGGGACCAACCACGGTCGCATATTCCCCGTCGTATGCGGGGTGGCGACCCGCAACCTCGGCACCTCCAGGCTGCTAGACGCGATCGTCGAGGACCTGCCCTCGCCGGTCAAGCACGGCCCGATCAGGCTCGGGCAGGTAGAGGTGGAGGCCGACCCGGACGGGCCGCTGTGCGCGTATGTCTTCAAGACGCGCGCGGACCCGTTCGCCGGGCGGATCAACATGCTCCGCATCTACAGGGGCACCCTCGCTCACGACAGCCAGGCGTTCAACCCGCGCAGCGAGGCCAGGGAGCGGATCGGCCAGCTGATCCGCACGACCGGCCGCGAGGTGGAGCATCCGCAGGAGCTCGGCCCGGGCGACATCGGCGCCGTCGCGAAGCTGAAGGAGACGCATGCCGGCGACTGGCTGTTCGCCGACGCGCACGCCGCCGCGACCACGACCGCCGCCGCGCCCACGCCCGCCGCCGCGCCCACGCCCGCCGCGCCCATGACCGTCGCCGCGCCGACCGCCCCCTCCCGGCTGCCCGGGCCAGTCCTGCCCACGCCGGTCATGGCCTTCGCGCTGGAGCCGAAGAGCGCGGGCGACGAGGAGAAGATGCTCTCCTCGCTCAGACGCCTCCAGGAGGAGGATCCGGTGATCGACCTGCACCGCGACCCGCAGACCGGGCAGGAGATCATCGCCGGCCTCTCCCAGATTCATGTGGAGGTGATCGTCGAGCGCCTGAAGAGCCGCTTCGGGGTGGAGGTGAGCCTGAAGCCGCCGCGCGTTCCCTACAGGGAGACGATCAGGCGCGCGGCGAAGGCGCACGGGCGTCATAAGAAGCAGTCCGGCGGCCGCGGGCAGTTCGGCGACTGCCACATCGAGATCGAGCCCTTGGCGCAGGGAGCCGGCTTCGAGTTCGTGGACATGATCAAGGGCGGGGTGATTCCCGGGTCGTTCATTGCGGCGGTGGTGAAGGGCGTGGTGGAAGCGATGAGGGAGGGGGTGGTGGCCGGCTATCCGGTAAGCGACGTGAAGGTGACGCTCGTGGACGGCTCCTACCACGACGTGGACTCCTCGGAGATCGCCTTCAAGCTGGCCGGCTCGCAGGCGATGAGACAGGCGCTGCGGGAGGCGGACCCGGTGCTGCTGGAGCCGATCATGTTGCTGAGGGCGTCGATCCCGGAGGAGTGCGTGGGCGATGTGATCGGCGATCTGAACAGCCGCCGCGGCCGCCCGCAGGGGATGGAAGGCGCCGGCGGGATGACGGAGGTGAAGGCGGAGGTGCCGATGGCGGAGATGCTCGGCTACGCACCCGACCTCAGGGCGATCACCGGCGGGCGGGGGGAGTATTCGATGGAGCTCCTGCGCTACGAGGAGGTGCCCGCACAGGTCGCACAGAGGATCGTGCCGCGGGTCGACGTCGAGCAGACCGCGGCACATGCCTGAGCCGCCGCGGCGCAAAGCGGGCGCCGGCCCACTACCCTGACTGACCCCATGGCGACGCGGTCGATCGTCACATATCAGCCAGACATCGAATGCGACGTGTGCGGACGCAGGCTGCTGCGCGGAGAGCGACCCGACGTGTTTCTCGCCGCCGGCCATGAGCGCACCGTCTGCGAGCTGTGCATGCCGCGGGCGGCCCAGGAGGGCTGGCGCCGGGCCTCGGAGGTCTCGGAGATGGGCATCGGCGGAGAGCGCCAGCGGCGCGGGATCTCGCTGATCGGCCGGCTGCGGCAGCTGCGAGCGGGCGAATCGCGCAGGCGGCCGCTCGAGGAGCGGGACGGCGATGCGGGCGCTCCGCTCTACGACCGCGAAGACGATCTGAGCCGGTTGGACCCGATCGACGGGATCGGGGCTGCCTCGGAGGCGGCGCAGGCGGCCGGCGCGGTGCTCGGCGGCCTCGACGAGCCCTCGCGCTCCCTCGGGTTCGCCCCGCAGCCCGCGCCGGCCTGGCCGGCCTCCGCCGGCGGCGAGAGCGAAGACGAGAGTGAGCGTGAGGGCGTCGATGACGGCGACCCGCTGGCCGAACCGACCATGGACCACCGGATCCCCGCAGCGCAGCAGCGGCATGTCGAGCAGCCGACCGACAGTCATCTCCCGGCGCCGGCTGACCTGGA
>DAHVAB010000082.1 GCA_027314825.1 Solirubrobacterales bacterium | reverse complement strand
GGCGATCGCCTCGCAGTCGCGCGCCCAGGTGATCGTCGGGCGGCCCTTGCGCGTGGCGGTGTTGACCGTGATCAGGTTCTCGGCCTGGCCGGTGAGGATCCGTGCGACTCTCGCGTCGACCTGCTTGCGCGTCTTGTAGTAGCGCCCGCCGAGCCCGTTCTTGACGCGCTGCAGCGCAGCTTCCGCCTTGCAGAGCGCGCGCTGCCGCGCGTCTGCCACCTCGCGCTGCTCCTCGGAGGAGTGGATGTAGGCGACTCTGAAGTGGTGGGTCTGCCCGGTCTCGGGATCCTCGACCTCCCAGTGGCGCAGCGCGCCGCGGTAGCGGGTGCGCCGATCCGTGGGGAGCTTCTTCTCGCGCGTGGCGAGGTAGCGAATCGCGCGCAGCCCCTCCTGGCCGACGTCGGCGAGAAAGCGCTCCCTGAAGCCCGTGCTGCTGCGCAGCGGCACGATGAAGGTGAGATTTGAGCGGGCGATCTCACACAGCGTCTTGGGCTGCCCACAGGCGGAGTCCAGGATCAAGAGGCCAGCGGGCCCTGAAAGCTCTGCCAGGCGCGCAAGGCTTTGCGCGACGAGCGATATCTCGGCGGCGTTGCCAGGCTCGGGGCGCACATAGAGCGAGACTCCGTCTGAGCTTGCGGCCTGCAGGGCACGCACCTGACGCGCGACGCCCTGTCCCTGAGCCCAGCCCTTGGCGACCAGCGCCGAGTCCTCGTAGGCGCCCGTAACACGCAGCGCCGTCAGATCGACGTGCAGGCGGCCGGTGTGCACGCCGAAGCGCTCGATCGCGGCCGCAGCCAGGCTGCCGCGCAGCGTCTCGGCGTAGACGGCGAAGTGCTCCAGCGCGCGCCCGAGACGATCGTCGTTCAGCAGCGGGGCGGGGATCCCGAAGAGCTCCTGCAGCGCTGCGCCCGAGGCCCAGCCCGCGATGTCATAGAGCGGCGAGGGCGAGCACAGGCGACTGCAGATCAACGCGGCGACCACCTCGCCGACCGACAGCTGGAAGCGGCCATGCGTCGGCAGCGCGCGGTCGATTCTGGCGATCAGATCGAGCTCTGAGATGAAGTGCCAGGCCAAGAGCAGCGGCCCAACCTGGCGGCGCACGCCCGCAAGCGGCGGGTCAAGCCGCGCGAAGGAGCCCGCAAGCTGCTCGAGTTGGCCCGACGCCTTGAGCTCGTCCTCGCGCCCGAGCGTCTTCAGGACGCGATGGCGCACACGTCCCTGCTCGTCGCGATAGGCCTCCACCAGGCGCAGATAGACGTATCGCTTCTCGCCGCGGCGCACCGCATGACGCTTGACATACATGTTGGCCCTACACTAGCGAGCGGCGCGGACGGACCTTTTGGCCATAGATACGGGGTTCTCGGCCGAAACGCGCGCACGCCCAAGAAACAGTATTGGCCCTACAAGATCGCCTCCCCTGATAGCGCGAACTATCGGCATCGCCCCAGGATGCCAGCAACCACGCGGCAAACGCGCCCTCCCAAGCCGGGGCGGATCTGCTCCCTACCGCAACTTCACGCGGAAAATGGGGCTAGCGCTCGATGTCCGTCCCGCCCGGCGCCCGTGCCGGCACCGGCTCGACCGCGACGCTCACATCCACGCCTGAGCGCACGCTCTGGGTGACTACGCAGAAGTCCTCGAATATCTCCAGACAGCGGCGCATCCGCGGCACGTCCTCCTCGGCTACCACGGGCTCGATCCTCACCGCCACCTCGCCGACCCGTAGGCGCCCGGCCTCGTTGCGCGAGAGCCGGCCGGTCACCGTGGTGTGCATGCCGGAGACCTCGACGCGAGCCCGGCGCAGGCAGTAGAGCGCGCTGGCGCTCAGGCAGTTGCCGATCGCGGCGGCCAGCAGCCGCGCTGCGTTCGGCCCTGCGCCCTCTCCGAGCGGCGCCGGCTCGTCCATCAGCAGCGGCTCCACTGCCTCCTGGTCGAAGGAGGCCAGGAACCGGTAGTGCTCCTGGAGATCGAGCTGGAGGGTGAATGAGTCCTCAGCGGCCACCGTGCAGCGCCTCCCGGTCCGGCAGCGGCATCTCCGGCATGCGGGCGACGGCGGCGGCGAGAAAGAGGAGGTGGATGCCGTTCGGCCGCGGGCGATGACTCGGCGGCTCGCCATGGCGGATTCGCTCGTAGCGGGCGAGCAGCTCCGCCACGGAGGCGGCGACCTCCGCGTCGGGGTGGCTCGCGGGCAGCCGGCAGGCCAGGCGCGCCAGCTCCAGCTGATCGGCTGCGGGGTCGCCGGCGAGTATCCTCGCGATCGCCGCGATCAGCAGCGTGTGCAGACGCTCCAGCAGCGGGCCGGGGGCCGGTGGAGTGCGCCATGTCGGCGGACCGATGTCGAGCGGGTCCTGGCCCGTGAGCAGGCGCTGCAGCTGCCCGCCCGCGATCTCGGCGATCTGCCAGGGCTGCAGTCCCGAGGCCAGCGCGCCGCGCAGCGCGACGGCGGCTGCGGCCATGGTGCGGCCGTAGGGGGCGTCGGATCCGAAGAGGATCTGACCTGGCGGGATCAGGGCGAAGAGGGCGAGCTGATCGGATGGGTTCCACCAGGCCGTGTCGAAGAACAGGTTGGGATGCCAGGCGGCCTTCCGCCAGATCCATGCCAGATCGCTGACCGCGGCGTGGGCGAGGATGATCGGCGCGGCCCGGTGGTGGGCGGCGAGCGTCAGAGCGTCGCGGCCGAGCGAGGGGATGCCCTGGCCGGCGTGCACGATCATCGGCACCCTGCGCTCGTGTGCGAGTGACGCGATCCGGTCGACCTCGCGTTCGGAGAGGGAGAAGCGCTCCGCGCGCGGGTGCAGCTTGATCCCGGCGGCGCCACGGTCGAGTGAGCGCTGCGCTTCGGCCAGCCCGTCGGCGTGCGGGTCGACGCGGCAGAACGGGATCAGCCTGCCCTCCGAGGCCTCCGCGATCGCGAGGATACGGTCGTTGGCCTGCCTGTATCCGCTCGGCCGGCGCAACGGGAAGACGATCGCGCGGCCCTGCACGCGGTCCAGCGCCTCGATCAGCTCCTTGGCGGACTGCTGTGCTCCGTCGGCGTCGGAGCCGAGGTGGGTGTGACAGTCCAGCAGCGGTATTTCGGGCAGTCGCTCCTCCAGGCAGGCCAGCCACGGTGCGAGCAGCTCGTCGGCGAGCGCCGCGCCGCGTGCGAGCGTCTCGCCGGCGGCTTCGACGGTTGCGCCCGCTGCCGCCGTCGCGCTCGCTGCTGCCGCCGTCCCCTCGGCTCCGTGGGGACGGGCCGAGGCGGCCTCCGACCTGCTGTTGCGGCCCCGGCCCTGGTGGCCCATGCCGCGGCCGGGACGCCGCTCCACCATGGTGGAGCGGGCATCGTCCTGGTCGGGCGATCGCGTGCGTGCCGGTCGCTGCATCGACTTCATGATGGCGCGGGGTGGCGCCGGCATGCGTCGGTGGTTTTCCGCTTCGGACTCGCGGGGCAGGCCTCCTCGTCCGGCGGGAGCTTGCGCTGTGCGGCGCAACCACAGCCGTGCAGCGGCCGATCCGCACGTGGGCCCGTGCTCGCCACGGATGCGCTCCGGCACCGCGTCGCGCACGCTCACCTTCGACCGGGCAGACAGGTGAGCATCCGTCAGTAGTCGTCACATCGCAGCACCGTTCGCGGCACGGATGGTCGGCGGCGCTGCGGCCGGTATCGCTTCGGTTCACGGATGAGCGCTTTGAATATCGCGATGAGGGATGACCGCACCCGGAACCTGCTGGCCGCCGCCACCGCGCCGGTCAGACGTCTGCCGGAGCGCAGGGTGGTGGTGCTCGGTGGCGCTCTGTCCCTGTTCGTCGGGGTCTTCGTGCTGCGCCAGCTCACGAGCGCCACGGGCGACGCGATCAGCCTGCTCTACGTGATCCCCGTTGCGCTCGTCGCGCTCGAGCTCGGCATGCTCGCCGGCGTGCTCGCCGCGGTCGTATCGGCGGCCGCTGTAGCGGTGTGGATGGTGAGCGGCCAGGGCGGCGTCGACGTCCTCGCTCTAAGCGTGAGGGGGCTCATATTCCTGGCGGTGGGTCTTATCGCCGGCCGCTTCAGCGATCGGATGCGGATGAGCAGCCGCCGTGAGGAGCACCTGCTGCGATCTGGGCTCGACCTGGCCCGTCTCGGGGACTCCGGGTCGGTGGCCTCCCTGCTCGCAGAGCATGTGAGGGACGGCATGGAGGTGGCGTCGGTGAGGGTGCAGCTGAGCGGCTCTCCGACGGTCTCGCTCGGTGAGCCGGCCGGCGAGTCGCTGTGGCTGCCGATCGTCTCCCGCGGCTCCCGGCTCGGCTCGCTGCAGGCCAGCGCCGGCGCCGGCCGGCGCTTCTCCCCGGAGGATCGGCTGATGCTCCAGACGCTGGCGTTGCAGGCGGCGGTCGCCGGCGAGAACCAGCGGCTGCTGGCGCTTGAGCGTGATCAGGCCGCGTTGCAGACAGAGCTGCAGCGGATGCGCCGCCGCCTCGGCGACCAGCTGCGAAACGCAGGGCGCGTGCTGGAAGGACACGAGCAGGAGCGTCGCGGGATCGCCAGGCAGCTGCACGAGGAGGCGGCGCAGGCGATGGCGGCGGCGCTCCTGACCGTCGGCATGCTCGAGCGCGGCGTGCAGGACGAGCTCACCCAGGCGCAGCTGGCCGACGTGCGAAGTCAGGTCAAGAGCTCGATCGCCGAACTGCGCAGGCTGGCCGGGTCGCTGCGTCCGGCTGTGCTGGACGAGATGGGGCTGGCTTCAGCCCTCTCGCGGATCTCAGAGAATGAAGTCGCGAGCGGCCGGCGTGCCGTCACGTTCGAGCTGGACGGTCTCCCGGAGCGACTGGAGCGGGAGGCGGAGACCTCGACCTACAGGGTGATCGAAGAGGCACTGCGGGCGCTCGGCTCGGCGGCCACCGTGAAGGTGAGTCTGAGCGTGAAGAATGCGTCGACGCCGCCGGAGGGGCGGATCAGGATAGTGCTGCTCGGATCGCTGGCGCCGGACGATCAGCCGCGCGGCGCCGAGCGGGAGCGCCAGCTGGACG
This sequence comes from Solirubrobacterales bacterium, assembly GCA_027314825.1. Classification (GTDB taxonomy): domain Bacteria; phylum Actinomycetota; class Thermoleophilia; order Solirubrobacterales; family Solirubrobacteraceae; genus Palsa-744. The sequence goes on along the minus strand of DAHVAB010000082.1, from coordinate 3,854 downwards.
TCGCGCTGCGTCCCATCCGTGCTCGGGTCGAGCTGATCGGCGGCTCGGTGCATGTCGGCTGGCTGCGGGAGGGCGCGGTTCGGATCGCGGCGGAGTTTCCGCTCGAGGCGTGAGCGGCGCCCGCTCGGCTCAGCGCCCTGCCACGGCGGCGGCGGCCCGCTCGGCTCAGCGCCACTGCCACCGCGGCGGCCCGCTCGGCTCAGCGCCACTGCCACCGCGGCGGCTGGGCTCAGCGCCCCTGCCACCGCGGCGCCCGCTTCTCCGCGAACGCGCGCATGCCCTCGCGCATGTCCTGCGAGGCGAAGGAGGCGCGGCGCAGCTCCACCAGCTCCTGCTCCACCTCGGGGTCGAGGGCGGCCTCGGCCTGGAGCAGGGCGGCGATGACGCGCTTGTTGCCCTCCTGGGCCAGCGGCGCGCCTCCGGCCAGGGTTGTGGCGATCTCCAGGCCGACCTGCTGGAGCTCGCCGCCGGCGGCGAGGCGGTTGACCAGCCCCCAGGCGAGCGCGGTCTCGGCGTCGAGGTAGCTGGCGAGCAGGAACAGCTCACGGGTCCGCGGGGCGCCGATCGCGTCGATGAACCGGCGCAGCCCGGTGTGTGAGTAGACGAGGCCGAGCTTCGCTGGCGGCATCCCCAGCTTGATCGAGCGCTCGGCGACGCGCAGGTCGCAGCAGAGCGCCAGCTCCAGGCCGCCGCCGATCGTGTGGCCCGGAAGGATCGCGAGCGTGGGGCGGGGGAACGTGGCCAGCGCGTCGATCGCCTCGGCGAACGGGTGGGCGACCAGCCGCTCGGCGGCCTGCTCGAATTCGCTCGCCGGGATCTCGCCGATGTCGTAGCCGGCGGAGAACATGCCGCCGGCGCCGGTCACGATCAGGCAACGGGTGCCCGACCCGGGGTCCGCGAGCGAGCTGAGCGTCTCCGCGAGCGCGTCGAGCAGCGGATGGTCGAGCGCGTTGCGCTTGGCGGGGTTCGAGATCGTCAGCCGGGTGACACCGTCCGCGGGCTCGTCGAGCAGCAGCTTGCCGCCGGCCAGCGCGCGGTGCGTGACAGTGGACCCCATCGGCCGGAAGGCTAGCCCACGGCGGGTTGCTCGCGCCGGCAGGTGTCGCTCCGTCGAGCCCATTCCCAAGCGCGCCTCCCGGGCCGGGTCCGAGGCGCCCGCCTCGCGCACCGTGCTGCTGCAGCCTCCCGGCCGGGGTCCGAGGCGCCCGCCTCGCGCGCCATGCAACTGCAGCGGCGCTCGTCGCGTCGACCGCCCCCGGCCTAGGATCCTCCGGCCAGCCGGTAGCGGCGGGAGGCCGGGTTCTGCTCCAGCAGACCCGCGGCGAGCAGCGTGCTCAGGTAGCGGTGGGTGGTGCTTGTGCGCATCCCGATCCTGCGGGCCAGCTCGGCCACGCCCAGCTCGTCCTCCGGCGGCAGGCAGGCGAGCACGAGCAGGCCGGCGAGCAGCGAGCGGGAGAGGCGCCGGTCCTCGAGCAGCTCGCGGTAGCGCTGCTCCCGCACCCGGGCACGGTCTCCGTCGGAGGGCAGGCCCGGCAGCTCGGCGCGCTCGGCGGCGGCTCGCAGCACCTGCTCGACCTGGGCGGGGGAGAGGGTGAGAGTGACGTCGACGGGCCGGCCCGTCTCAGCAGCGCCCCCGCCGCCCCCGCGACCGTGGCCCGTCTCAGCATCGCCTCCGGTGCTGTCGCGACCGTGGCCCGTCTCAGCATCGCCCCCGGTGCTGTCGCGACCGTGGCCCGTCTCAGCATCGCCCCCGGTGCTGCCGTCGGCACGACCCGTCGATCGCGAGGTCCTCACCGTCGCCGGATCCCGTCTTCGCCGTGTGCGCCACGGCACCAGTCAAGTTCACGCCTGCGCCGCATCGTGTGACCGATGATCGCGCCGGCGGCGAACGCCCCGCCGGATTCGAGTCGCGACCAAGATTCGACTAGATCGTACTCGCTGTTGAGTGCATCCGCAAGTGCCTCGCGGCCGCGCGCCGAGCCTCTACGCGTTCCGGGCCGCGATCGGCCCGCCCCCGCGGCCTACTCGAGCAGGACGAGCGCGTCGCCCTCGTTGACCGCCTGCCCCTCCTCGCAGAGGATCTCGATGACCGTGCCGGCATCCTCCGCCTCCACGGGCATCTCCATCTTCATCGACTCCAGGATCGCGACGATGTCTCCCTCCTCGATCCGGTCGCCGACGGAGCATTCGATCTTCCATATGGTGCCCGTGATGTGGGCCTCGACCTCAGCCAATGCAGCCTCCTTGACCTGTCCGGGACGGGTGGACGATAGCCGAGGCCAGGCCGGCTCGCGCCCGCCACTACCCTGATTGTGATGATCCTCTCGATCGACCAGGGAACGACCTCGACGACCTGCATCGTCTACGACGAGCGTGCGGAGCCGATCGGCCGGGCGCAGGGCGAGCTGAGCCAGAGCTTTCCGCGGCCGGGGTGGGTCGAGCACGACCCCGTCGAGATCTGGGCGCTGACCCGGCGGCTGGCCGCGCAGGCTCTGAAGGATGCGCGGATCGTGCCCGGGGAGCTGCGTGGCGTCGGCATCGCCAACCAGCGCGAGACCGTGATCGCGTGGGATGCCAGGACGGGGCAGCCGCTCGGCAACGCGATCGTCTGGCAGGATCGGCGCACCGCCGAGCGCTGCAGGCAGCTGCGCGAGCGGGACGGCTGCGAGGAGACGATCCGGGAGCGGACGGGGCTCGTGCTCGACCCTTACTTCTCCGCGACCAAGATGGAGTGGCTGCTGCAGAACGTTGATGGCCTGGCCGAGCTGGCGCAGCAGGGACGTGCGCTGCTCGGCACCGTCGACTCCTGGCTCGCGTTCAACCTGACCGGCGAGCACGTCACCGACCCGTCGAACGCCTCCCGCACGCTGCTCTACGACATCGTCGAGCGCAGGTATGACCCGGAGCTCCTGGAGCTGTTCGGGGTGCCGGAGCGCGCGCTGGCGCGGGTGGTGGCGAGCGCCGGCGCGATGGCTGCTGTCGATCCGCGCTCGCTCGGGCCGGAGGTGGAGTCGCTGCTGGGCGGGGCGGAGGTGCCGCTCGCCGGGATCGCGGGCGACCAGCAGGCGGCGCTGTTCGGCCAGGCGTGCGTCGATCCCGGCATGGGCAAGAGCACCTACGGGACCGGGTCCTTCGTGCTGGTCAATGCGGGATTCGAGCCGCCCGTCCCTGCCGAGGGCCTGATCGGGACCGTCGCATGGGGCATCGGCGGCTCGTACGCCTACGCGACGGAGGCGTCGATCTTCGTGACCGGCGCCGCGGTGCAGTGGCTGCGCGACGGGCTCGGCCTCATCTCCGAGGCGGCCGAGACCGAGGCGCTCGCGGCCAGCCTCACCGGCAATGACGGCGTCTACTTCGTCCCCGCGCTGACCGGCCTCGGCTCGCCCCACTGGGATCCTGAAGCGAGGGGCACGATCGTGGGGCTGACCCGCGGGGCGGGCCGAGCCCATCTCGCGCGTGCGGCGCTGGAGGCGATCGCCTATCAGACCCACGATGCGGTGCAGGCGATGCAGGCCGCCACGGGCGAGCGGTTGACGGCGCTGCGCGCCGACGGCGGCGCGACGGTCAACCGCTGGCTGATGCAGTTTCAGGCGGACATCCTTGGTGTGCCGGTAGCGCTCGCCGCGACAGATGAGACCACCGCGTTCGGCGCGGCGCTGCTGGCCGGCGTCGGCGCCGGGCTGTGGAGCGTGCGGGACGTCGCCGAGTCGTTCTCCGAGCGGGCGCTCTACGAGCCGGCGATGGGTGAGGAGCACCGCGCCGAACTGCTCGCGGGCTGGCGCGAGGCCCTCGCGCGTACGCGAAGCGGCGGCCCCCCGGCGCCGGCCATCGATGCGGGCGTCGGATTGGACGCC
>DAHVAB010000081.1 GCA_027314825.1 Solirubrobacterales bacterium | reverse complement strand
GCACCGCGGCACACGCCCATCCGGCAGGACCGTAGAGCCAGGCGGCTCACGCCGCGGCGGCCCGCGCGCGGCGCACCGCGGCACACGCCCATCCGGCGCGGCCGTACGATGAGGCGGCCGAGCGACGTCTGGCGCGAGCCGTCCGGGGTGTCTGGCAACGTAGATCGGCTATGAGCGCACTCCTCTTCATCGTCGGCCTGCTGCTCGGCCTGCTGCTCGGCGCCGGCGGCGCGCTGCTGCTCGCACGGCGGGCCGGCGACCGGCTGGAGGAGCGGCTGCGAGAGGTGTCCACCGCCGGGCGGGAGAACATGCGCGAGCAGATGACGGCGATCTCCGCCGAGGTGCTGGCGCGGACCGGCGACTCGCTCACCCAGCGCCTCGCCGAGCAGCGACGCGCTGAGGAGGAGCGCATCGCCGGCGAGATGAGGACTCGTGCCGAGCAGATCAAGGGGCTGATGGCGCCGGTCAACGAGAAGCTCGGCAAGGTGGAGGGCGAGATCGGCCGCCTGGAGCGCGAGCGCAGGCAGGCACAGGGCGAACTCGCCGCGATGGTCCGACAGCTGCACGAGGGGGTCGGCTCGCTGCGCCAGGAGACCGGCAACCTCGTCTCCGCTCTCAAGCGCCCCGCCACCCGCGGGTCCTGGGGGGAGATCCAGCTGCGCAACGTGATCGAGATGGCCGGCATGGTCTCTCACTGCGACTTCATCGAGCAGGGCACGGTGCAGAGCTCCGAGGGGACGAGCCTGCGGCCGGACGTGCTCGTGCGCCTGCCGGGCGGCAAGGTGGTGGTCATCGACTCGAAGGTGCCGCTCGACGCGTATCTCGCCCACCTGGAGGCGAGAGACGAGCAGGAGCGGGAGCTGCATCTCGCACGCCACGGCAAGCAGACCCGCGAGCACATCACCAAGCTGGCGTCGAAGGGCTACCAGCGCCAGTTCGACTCCACGCCCGAGCTGGTGGTGATGTTCATCCCCTCCGACGGCATCTACCACGCAGCGCTGGCGGCGGACCCATCCCTGATCGAGTATGGCGTCCACCAGCAGGTGCTGATCGCCACTCCCACGACCCTGATCGGGCTGCTGCGAGCGATCCACTATGGCTGGCGCCAGGAGCAGATCGCACACTCCGCGAAGGAGATCGCCGACGCGGCGCGCGAGCTGCACCGGCGCCTCGCCCGCTTCGCCGACCCGTTTAGCAAGGTCGGCCGCCAGCTCGGCTCGGCCGTGGCCGCCTACAACGAGGCTGTCGGCTCCTTCGAGAGGCGCGTGATACCGCAGGTGCGCCGCATCGAGGAGGCGGGTGCGGGCTCCGAGCGCGCGATCGAGGCGCCCGACGCGCTGGAGGCGATCCCGCGACCGGTCACCGCCGGCATCGAACCCTCGCCGCCCGCCGACGCGCTCACCGCTGGCGCCGGCCGGCTCTGCCGAGGGAGCGATTCGGCGTCCGATTCGGAGTAGCTCACCGCGGAGCGGGACGCGCTCGACACGATCGGGAGCCCGTGCGGGCCAGGCCGGGGGCGAAGCGGTTCACCGCGGAGCGGGACGACGGGCGATGGCTCTCGCCGACGGCGTGCCCTCCGCCTGCCGGCTCAGCTCACCGTAGAGGTCCTTGACCGTGCTCAGCACCTGATCGGCCACCGCCTGCTGCGCGGCACGGTCGCTGCTCTCGCGATGGCCGAAGCTCATCGGCTCGCCGTAGCGGATCCGCACGCGCGGGAATCGCAGCCGCTTCCAGTTTCGAACGCCGCGCGAGCCGTGGATCGCGACCGGGACCACCGGCGCGCCGCTGTCGAGCGCCAGGCGGCCGACCCCGGGCCTCGCGCGCTCGCCGATGCTCGCGCCGCGCGAGCGTCCACCCTCCGGATAGAGCACGACCACGCCGCCGGCCCGGAGGATCTGGAGCGCCGTGGCGATCGCCTCCTCATCCCCGTGGCCTCGCCGCACCGGGAAGGCGCCGGCATGCTGCAGGATCGGGCTGAGCGGGCCTTTGAAGAGCTGCGACTTGGCCATGAAGCGGACCCGGCGGCGCAGATAGGCTCCGCAGAAGAAGTGATCCATCGCCGAGAAGTGGTTCGGCGCCAGGATCGCCGGGCCGGCCGGCGGAACCAGCTCGCCGCCCTGCGGCCACAGCCGGTAGATCAGCATGCTGAGCGGCAGCGCGATCAGCCGGAGCAGATCCTGCACCCAGTCGGGCCGGTGGGAGCGCGCCCACTCGTGGTAGCGCTCGAAATGCTCGGCGGGCCGCTCGTCCACGTACACCTGAGGCGGCAGCTGCACATCCGAGCGGTGCTCCCGCTCTCGTCGCGACCGCAACGTCAGCTGCCACCCAGGCATCTCACACGAGACTACCCGGCGAGGCTGCCTCCGGTTACTCCCGGCCGCCGCCCCTCGGATGGCTCCCGCGCCCGCCGCCCGCCCAGCCGGTCGGCCACCAGCACCACGATCAGCGTCAGGGCGACCGGCACGGTTGCCGGCAGCTCGTTGACCGCGAAGAAGAGCAGGTCGAAGGCCCATGCGACCAGGACGACGAGCAGCGCGCCGCGCCACTGCCGCAGCGAGCTGCCGGTGGTCGCGAGGACGCCCCCGAGCAGGCCTGCCACGAACAGGTCGCCGTAGCCCATGGCGGCCGAGCCGAACAGCTCCGCCTGCAGGCGCGGCAGCCCGGCCGCAGGGTGGGTCGCATTCAGGACCGCATTCGGCTGCTGCAGCAGTTCGCTCACCACCATCGTCGTATCGATCAGCGCCATCGCCACGATCCCGACCGCCAGCCAGCGCCACGGGGTCACCGCGGAGAGCACGGCGCCGAGCGCCACGCAGCTGAGGCCGGTGAGCGCCATCGCGGCCGCCTGACCGGCGAGCCCGCCCTGATCGGCCCACGCCAGCGCGAAGAGGGGCGCGACCGCGAGCGCGGCGGCCGGCCGGGCGCCCCGGGCCAGCCAGCCGAGCGCGAGTGCCGCGCCGATCGGCACGCCGACGAGCGCCAGGTAGGTGAGCACGGTCGCGCTCGCGCTCGCCGCGAAGGCGCCCACCGCGACGAACACGGCGATCGAGGCCGGCGGCAGGATCGCCCACCAGCGCCCGCTGAGCCGGCCGACCAGGCGCATCCGCTGCACGCTGCCGGCGGCGCCCACACCCGGCAGCGCGGTGGTCACGCCCTGAGCGATGGAGAGCACGGCGATCGAACCCCAGAACGGAAGCACCGACTCACCATAGACTTCTGACGTGGCCGACTCGCAAGCACCGATCTCAGATTCCTTCGCGGACGAGCCCGCCGCGCGAGCGGACGAGCCCGCTCCGCGGGGGAGCGGCTTCTCTGCGCGGGCGGACGAGCCCGCTTTGCGGGGGAGCGATCTCTCTCCGCGGGCGGACGACCCCGCCGCGCGGGAGGATGGTCGATCGGAGGACGAGGAGGAGTCCTCGACCCGCCTGCACCTGGTCGTCGGCTCGCTGATCGGCGGCGCCGTGATCATCGCGATCCTGCTGGGCGTCCTCACCCAGGCGAAAGGATCGAAGCTGGAACCGGGCAAGCCGGTGCCCGGCGCCGCACACACGATGCGGCTGCTCGCCGGCATCCCCCAGCACGGCTTCACGCTCGGGAGCCCCCACGCGCGGGTCAGCCTGACGGAGCTCTGCGACCTGCAGAGCACCGCGTGCGCCGCATTCTCCAGGGAAGCGCTGCCCGGCATCATCTCCCGGTACGTGCGGCCGGGGCGGCTGCGGATCGTCTTCAGTCCGCTGGCTCTGATCGGCCACGAATCCGAGCGGGCCGCGCAGACCGCCGCCGCGCTCGCCGCGCAGAACAGGCTGTGGCAGTTCGCCGACCTGATGTACCGAAACCAGGGCCACGAAGACTCCGGCTACGTGACCGAAGGCTACCTGGCGGCGATCGTGACCGCGATCCCCGGGGCGAGCCTGGCGCGGGTCGTGGAAACGCGGGAATCGACACCGGTGCGAGCGGAGCTCGCGAGGGCGTCGGCCCAGGCACGTGTGCTGCGCGTGACCGGTACGCCAGCCTTCCTGCTCTCCCGGGCCGGCGGGCCGTCGCAACGCGTGACGGCCGCGCAGATCCTGCAACCGGCCGCCTTCAGCGAAGTGGTCGAACACGTGCTCGACCATCGCCGCTGAGCGCTGGCTGGCAACCCCCGCTTGCCCGTCATATCCACCACACCTCTCACCCGTGGTGGACCGGCAAACGGGGTCCGGTCAATCCGAGCACGGCACCACACGAAGCGCTCGCCGCGCATCGTTACGACCGAGGCCGCGCATCGTTACAACCGCGGCCGCGGAGCGCTCAACCGCTCAATGCCCGGCGAGCTTGACCGCCTGCACCACCAGCAGCGCGACAGCCACGACCAGATAGCCGCGCAGGACGAGCATCGCCGCCTTGCGTCCCGGCGAGAGCCTCACGGGCTCCAGCAGCGCGAGCGGGGGCATGGTCCATGTGTGGCGCCTCTCCGCCGGGATCGCCTCCGCCTCCTCCACCGGCGCGCGCCGGCGGCGCCAGATCAGGATCAGGCCGGCTGCGGCGAGCGTTGCGAGCAGCGCTGCGGACATGTACAGGAACGCGGTGCCCGCATTCAAGGATGGAAATGCGGTCGTCGCCACGAGGATCAGCGAGAGCTCGACGAGCACCCCGACTATCACGACGGCGACCGCGTTCAGCCAGCGCGGGTTCACCCAGGGCCCGAGCACTGCGCGATCGTTGCAGAGCATCAGCAGGAAGACGCTGGCGCTCGGAAGCAGCACGCCCGCAAGCGCCTGCACCTCGGTCGTGATCAGGCCGAGCGGAGCGCCGGGGATGAGCACGATGCCGGCGGCGAGCAGCACCATCGCGGCGAACGTCGAATAGAACAGCTTCGCGTCCTTGACGCCTCGGTGCAGCGAATGAGAGGCGCCGAAGACGTCGCCGAACGCATATGAGGTCGCGAGCGTCACGGACGCGGCGCCGATCAGGGAGGCATTGAGCAGGATGACCGCTAGAAAGCCGCCGGCAAGGGGGCTCACATAGTGTCTGAGCGCTTCCGCGGTCACGCCCGCATTCACGAAGTGCCCCGCCGCCGGTGTGCCTCCCAGGCCGAATGCGGCGACCGAGATGAGCGCGCCGGCGCCGATCACCACGACGAACGCGCCGATCACCGTGTCCGTGCGCTCATAGTTGATCCAGCGCGGCGTGATCCGCTTGTCGATGATGTTCGACTGCTGGAAGAACAGCTGCCATGGAGCCACTGTCGTGCCGACGATCGCAATGATCAGGAGCACCGCCGAGGAGCTCGCTCCACCCGCGATCCCAGGAACGAACGTGTGCTGCACGATCGTGGCGCCGTGCGGGTGAGAGAACACGAACAGGGGGATCACCAGCACGTTGGCGACGATGAACACATACATGAACCGCTCCCAGCTGCGGAAGCTCCCGGTCGAGGTGATCGCGATCAGCGCGAGCGCGGCGATCGGCACGGCGATGTAGTCGCTCACCCCGAAATAGCCGAGGGCGAGGCTCACGCCCGCGAACTCCGTGACGATCGTCAGAAAGTTGAGCAGGAAGAGGTCGCCGACGGAGAACCAGCCCCAGAAGCGCCCGAAGCGCTCGTTGATCAGCCTCGCATGGCCGACGCCGGTGACCGCGCCCAGGCGGATCACCATCTCCTGGTTGACGATCAGCACCGGGATCAGCAGGAGCAGCACCCACAGCAGGCTGGAGCCATAGCTCTGGCCCGCCTGCAGGTAGGTCGAGACCCCGCCCGCGTCGTTATCGCCCACCATCACGATCAGGCCGGGGCCCATGATCGCGAGCAGTGCCATGAGCCGCGATCGCCAGCCGTAGCGCGTGCCCGCGTCGGTCGCCCTGATCGTGCCGAGCGCACCCCTGATGTCGCCGATATGCGCCTCGTCGAGCACGGGCGGCGTCCCGCCGTGCGCCGGGCCCTCATCGACGAGCGAGCGCTTCATCTCAGCCATCGGGGTCGACCTCCTTTCCACTCAGGGCAGGCGGTGGGGCGGCCCCTGAGAGCTACCCAACCACGGGTTGCGCGACCGCGGAGGGCCGCCGATCACGAGTGGCCGCACGCGCCGGTGGGACGGCGCGACGGCGAGCCGGAGCGTCAGTGCGAGGAGAGCCTCGTGCTACGCGCCGGCGGCGTGGTACTTCGTGGCCTGTCTGAATCCACACCGCCTCCTTTCTGCGCGCAGGCTGAGATCAATCGATGCTCACCCTAGCAGTGTCCGCGAGATGAGACTCACGAGCGCTCGCCCGCTCAGGGGCTCACGAGCCCCGGAGGCGAGGCTCGGGCCGCAGGCGAGGATCGCGCGGCAGGCGCGGATCGGGCCGCAGGCGAAGATCGGCCGCAGGCGAGGATCGGGCCCGGCGCGTGAGCAGATCGAGCCGCAGGCTCAGTCGCTGGCGACGCCGTAGCGCCGACGCCAGCCGGCTGGCAGGGTCAGCTCCAGGACGTCGTCGACCGTGACGACCCCGACGAGCCGCCGCTCCTCGTCGATCACCGGCAGCGCCATCAGGTTGTAGTCGGTCATCGTCCGTGCCACCTCCGGCAGGTCGGCGTCAGTGTCCACGGACACCGGCTCGTGCTCGATGAGATCCGCCATCGCCGCATCCGGCTCGGACCGGATGAGCGCGACCGCGGGGACGGCGCCCAGCAGGTGGGACTCCTCGTCGCAGACATAGACGTAAACCAGGGCGCCGGCGGCTATCGGGCTGGCTCGCACCGTCTCGAGCGCCGCGGAGGCCGTGGCATCCCCCCTCATCGAGATGAGCTCCACGCTCATGAGCCCACCCGCGGTCGACGGGTTGTAGCCGAGCAGCGCTTCGATCTGCTTGCGATGCACGGCCGGGAGCAGCGCAAGGATCCGCATCCGGCGCTCCTGGTCGATCTCGCCGATCAGGTCGACCGCATCGTCCGGCGCCATCCGCGAGATCACCGCCGCCACCTGCTGGTCCGGGCGCTCCCTGATGAACTCGAGCTGGTGGTGCTCGTCGAGCTCCTCGAAGACATCGGCCTCCAGCTCGCGATCCTGGCGCACCGCCTCGATGATCTCCTCCCCCTCGGCGTGAGATGCGGCCTCGACAAGATCGGCTATCTCCGCCGGATGGAGGTTCGCCAGCTTGCGGTGCGAGAACCGCAGGCGTGCGCTCGGCACGTGGCCCACGAACGGCTCCAGGTCGGTCCAGTCCAGGAACGGCCTGTCCGCGATGAGGCGGCGAAGCGCTCGCGGCAGCGTCCGCCGCAGCTGCGCGGAGGGGCTCGCATCGACGCCGACCACCCGCCACCAGCCGTCGATGCTCGCAAGCTCGATCTCGTGCGCGCTCACCAGGCTGGGCGGCTCCGCCTCCACATCGACGAGCTTGCGTCCCAGCACGTCCTCCCGCAGCAGCACCTCACCCGCGCGCCGCTCGAAGCGACCGAGGCTCAGCTTCTGGCCGGAGAGCCGTGCCGCGCCAGGGGTGAGCGTCGCGATCTGCGCGACCGGAACGAACAGGTCACGTCCTCCGATCCTGACCTTCAGGCCGGTCACCGGCGGATAGCCGCCATCGGCGAGCCTGACGATCAGATCCTCGACTCGTCCCAGCTTCTCGCCGGCCTTGTCCAGCAGCGCACTGCCCAGGACTGCCGATAGATGCACTACTGGTGGGGGCAATTCACCTTCACACGTTAGTGGACGGCTCGGAGGGCACGCAGAGCAGGCTCGCTCCGATCGCCCCGCCGAGGTCGCCGAGCGCCGCCACCCTCACCTCGGGCGGTCGCTCATCATTGAACAGGTGGGGGCGCATCGCCTCCGCGATCCGCTCCGCCATCGGCTGGCCGAAGCGGGTGCCGAGGCCGCCGCCGATCACCACGACCTCCAGGTCGAGCAGGTTGATCGCCGACGCGATCCCGGCGCCCAGCGCCTTGACGGCCCGATCGATCAGCCTCTTGGACAGCCCGTCCCGCCTCTCCAGCGCCCGCGCCCACACCCCGCTGCCGAGCGTGTCCCGTCCCCGCTCACGCATGATCTCGAAGAGCACCGTCTCGGCGCCCTTCTCAACCTCGCGCCGCGCCTTGCTTTCCATCGCCCGCCGACCCGCATACGCCTCCATGCAGCCGCGGCGGCCGCAGGGGCAGCGCGCGCCCCCGCGCCTGACGACCATGTGGCCGATCTCGCCGGCTCCGCCGCGTCCGTGCCAGGATGCGCCGTCGAGGACCAGCCCGCCTCCGACGCCGGTGCCCCAGAAGACGCCGAGCAGGGAGCGGGCGTCGCGCCCGGCGCCGAGCTCGAACTCCGCCCAGGTGGCCACGTCCACGTCGTTGCCGAGCGTCACCACCACGCCGAGCTGCTCGGAGAGCGTCGCTGCCACCGGGACGGGCTCATCGAAGCCCGGCAGGTTGCCCGCTTTGCCGACGGTGCCGGCCGCCGCATCCACCTCGCCCGGCGAGCCGACCCCGACCCCCTGCAGCGAATCGACGGCGATGCTCGCCTGCTCGGCCGCCTGCCGCAGCGTCTGCACGAGCGCGGTGATGACCGCCCGCGACCCGCCCTCGGCCGGAGTCGGGTTGCGTGCCTCGCCGAGCACCTGTCCGCCGTCGGAGTCGCGCACGATCGCCTGGATCTTCGTGCCGCCGAGATCGATGCCGCCATGCAGGGCCATCGCGGCCGATGATCGCAGATGGCGCGGCCGGCCCGCCACGGGCCGCGACCGGCGCCGGTCGACCCGAGCGGTCGGGCGAGCGTCGGGGCGAACGGGCGGGCGCCGGTCTCGCTCAGCGGTTGAGCGATGCTCGCAGCGAACGGGCGGGCGCCGGTCTCGCTCAGCGGTTGAGCGATGCTCGCAGCGAACGGTCGCCCGACGGTCAGTGCGAACGCTTGGCGGCCGGACGTGAG
>DAHVAB010000080.1:2113-8935 GCA_027314825.1 Solirubrobacterales bacterium | reverse complement strand
AGCTCCGCGGTCGGGCGCAGGTGGATCGGATCGGGGCCGCTCATCGGCCGCTGGCGGCCGGCGGCCTGCGCTCGCGGCGCGAGCTCCGCGGTCGGGCGCAGGTGGATCGGATCGGGGCCGCTCATCGGCCGCTGGCGGCCGGCGGCCTGCGCTCGCGGTGCATGGCGGCGACTCTAGACTGCGGGCCATGTCGACGCCGTTCCGGTCCACGTCCGAGTTCCGCGAGGTGCTCGATCGGATCTTCACGATCATGAGCGAGGATCCGGAGATGGGGCCGGCCCTGCGCGACGCGGACGTGCCGCAGCGCTTCGAGTTCGACGATCTAGACCTCGTGCTCAACGTGAGGGCGCGGCGCGGCGGGGAGACGGCGAACCTTCACTGGCGTTGGACCGACGATGTCGACTGGGAGCCGAAGGTGATGATGAGCATGTCCTCCGAGATCGCCAACCGTTACTTCCAGGGACGCGAGAGCATCCCGCTGGCGATCGCTCGGCGGCGGATCCGCACACGCGGCGACATCCGGGCGGCGCTCGCGCTGATCCCGATCACCAGGCCCGTCTACGAGCGCTACCGTTCGATCGTCGCGGCCGACTACCCGCACCTGAAGGTCTGATGGGCGGGCGGCGCCCCCGGGGCCGGGGCACGGACGGCGGCGGCTCCGCGGAGCTGACGCTCGCGCATGTCGCGCGCCGCGCCGGAGTCTCCCCGGCGACCGTCAGCCGGTGGGTGCGGGGAGGACTCGTGCCCCAGTACGACGGACGGTGGACGCCCGCCGCCGCCTCGCACGTGCGGCTGATCGCCCGCCTGCGAGCGCGCGGCTACACGGTGGAGCAGATCCGGGAGGCATCGCAGAGCGGCCGGCTCGTCTTCGGCTATATCGACGAACTGCTGCCGAGCTCCGAGGGGGGGCGCACCCTTGCCGAGGCCGCGCGCGTCACCGGCCTGCGCCCGGAGCTGATCGAGCGGATCTATGCGGCGATGGGCATGAGCATGCTGACGGTCGACTCGATCTCCGAGGAGGACCTGCAGATGCTCGGCTACGCGGGGGAGATCCTCGCGGCCGGGCTGCCGCTGCCGGCGCTGATGCAGCTGACGCGCGTCTACGCCCAGGCGATGGCCCAGATCGCGGACGCCGAGGTCCGCCTGTTTCACCTCTATGTGCACGAGCCGCTGATGCGGGCCGGCGCTCCGGGCCTGGAGATCGTGGAGGAGATGGAGTCGCTGACGCGCGAACTGCTGCCGTTCGCGGTGCCGCTGATGAACTACTTCCATGGGCGGCTGCTCTCCTACTTCGTAGAGCAGGACGTGATCGGCCACATCGAGGCCGACCTGGACGAGGAGACGGCGGTCGAGGGGCGGCTGCGGGTGGCGATCGCGTTCGCCGACCTGGCCGGCTATACGCGTCTGACCGAGGATCGCGGCGACGCGGAGGCGGTCGAGGCGGTCGAGCGCTTCGTGGAGTCGGTGGCGAGGACGCTGCCGATCGACGCGCGGGTGATAAAGACCCTCGGCGACGAGGTGATGGTCGTCGCCGCCGACCCGGTCGCCCTGACCGAATGGGCGGTCGGCTTCTCCGGGCAGGCTCTGCCGGAGATGCCTGCGCCGCGGATAGGCGTCCACCACGGCCATGTGCTCTACAGGGATGGCGACTACTACGGGCGTGAGGTCAACCAGGCGGCGCGGGTGGTGGCCCGCGCGAGCGGCGGAGAGGTGCTGGTGACCCGTGCGGTCGTCGATGCGGCGAGCGGCGCGGAGGGACTGGAGTTCACGCGGATCGGCGAAGTCGGCCTGAAGGGCTTCTCGGAGCCGACCGAGCTCTTCCACGCCTTCCGGCGGCGACGGTGAGCGTCGCCCGCGAGCTGCCGGAGCAGGTCCGCGCGAGCGGCCTCATGCCCCGCGACGGCGCGCTGGTGGTGATGCTCTCTGGAGGCCGGGACTCGGTCTGCCTGCTGGATGTGGCCGTGCGCCTCTGCGCGCCGGGGGCCGTCCGCGCGCTGCACGTCAACTATGGCCTGCGGCCGCAGGCCGACGCCGAGGAGCGCCATTGCGCGCAGCTCTGCGAGCGGCTCGGCGGTGTGCCCCTGGAGCGAGTGCGCGCCACCCGGCCGCCCGGCGCCGGCAACCTGCAGGCGTGGGCCCGGGATGTCCGCTACCGGGAGGCGCGGGCGCTGGCGCAGCGCTGCGGCGCCGCCGCGATCGCGGTCGGCCACACGGCGACCGATCAGGTCGAGACGATCCTCTACCGGCTGGCCGCCTCGCCGGGCCGGCGGGCGCTCCTGGGGATGTCCCCGCGGGATGGGCGCCTGATCCGGCCGCTGCTGTCGATCGACCGCGAGCAGACGGCCGCCTACTGCGGCGAGCGGGGCCTGCTCTGGTGTGAGGATGAGAGCAACCTCAGTGACCGCTACGCCCGGGGCAGGGTCAGGCGGAGGCTGCTGCCGGCGTTGCGCGAGGTGCACCCGGCGGCCGAGGCGAACGTGCTGCGCACGGCGGAGCTGCTCCGGGAGGAGACCGAGCTGCTCGACGAGCTGGTCGATCGCGAGCTGGCCGGCGCTCGAAGCATCGAGCTCGCGCGCCTGGCGAGCCTGCCGAGCGCGCTGGCGCGCATGGTCGTGGTCCGGCTGGCCGAGCAGGCGGGCGGGGTGCTGATCCCGCAGGCCGGCGAGCGGGTGGGGGAGATCCTCGAGCTGGGGCGGCGGGGCGGCAGGGCGCAGCTGCACGTCGGCGGCAGCGTCGGCGCGGTGGTGGAGGGCGGGCGCCTGGGGATGGTGAGGCTGGCGCCCCGCGGTGCTCGCCCCGACGGGCCCGCGGCGGAGGCGTCGTGATGACGGGCGACGGCGGGGATGGCCTCTGCGGCGGAGGCGTCGTGATGACGAGCGACGGCGGGGATGGCCTCTGCGGTGGAGGCGTCGTGATGGCCGGCGACGGCGGCGATCGCCTCCCGCGAGAGGCGTGAGCCCCGCGGCTGGGGCTACACTGCGCCGGGTGGCGAGCGCACAGGGCACCGCGGCGCCGGCCCCCACCGGGCTGCGCGTCGCCGAGCAGGAGGCCGGGCTGGGCGAGGTGCTCGTCGCCGAGGAGGTTCTGCAGCGGCGGGTGCGCGAGCTGGGGGCGGAGATCTCGCGCGACTATGCGGGGCGCAGGCCGCTGCTGGTCGGGGTGCTCAAGGGCGCTGTCTTCTTCCTGTCGGATCTGATGCGCTGCATCGACGTGCCGGTGGAGGTCGACTTCATGGCGGTCGCCTCCTACGGCTCGGCGACCGACTCCTCGGGCGTGGTGCGGATCCTCAAGGATCTGGACGCGGCGATCGAAGGCAGGGACGTGCTGATCGTCGAGGACATCGTCGACTCGGGGCTGACCCTCCAGTACCTGATGCGCAATCTCGGCTCGCGCGACCCGGGCTCGCTGGAGGTCTGCGCGCTTCTGACCAAGCCGGCCAGGCGCAAGGTGCAGCTGCCGACGCGCTACGTCGGCTTCGAGATCCCCGACCGGTTCGTGGTCGGCTACGGTCTCGACTACGGCGAGCGCTATCGCAACCTCCCGTTCGTGGCCACGCTCGCGGGCGGCTGACGGTCAGAGGGCTCGCCTGGCCCGTGGTAGGCTGGCACTGGCGGCCAACCCCAGAGTCGGCGCCCAGATCACCACATTTCCGCCATGAGCCGTTTCTTCAAGAGCGCCGCCTTCCCGATCCTGATAGTGGTCGTGTTGGCGTTCTTCGCCTCCAAGCTGATCTCCTCGCCGAGCAGCAGCCAGTCCGAAGAACACACCTACCAGACGCTCATCAGCAAGGACATACCGGGCCACCGGGTCAAGTCGGTCGTGCTCAAGCAGAAAAGCAGCGCGGTCGAAGTCACGCTGAACGTCAACAAAGAAGAAAAATACGAATTCGGGTACGTGCCGCAGGCATCGACGCCGCTGATCGAAAAGCTGGAATCGGCGAAGGTCCCGTTCAACATCGAAACCAACGGCAGCAGCGTCTGGCTCTCGCTGCTCACCTACATCATCCCGTTCGCGCTGTTCCTCGGCTTCTGGCTGTTCATCATGAACCAGGTGCAGGGGGGAGGATCGCGGGTGATGAGCTTCGGCAAGTCGCGCGCCAAGCGGCTCTCGGCCGACTCTCCGAAGATCACCTTCCGCGACGTCGCCGGTGTCGATGAGGCCGTCGAGGAGCTTCATGAGATCAAGGAGTTCCTGGAGTCTCCGAAGAAGTTCCAGGCCCTGGGGGCGCGAATACCGACGGGCGTGCTGCTCTACGGCCCGCCCGGCACGGGCAAGACGCTGCTCGCCCGCGCGGTCGCCGGCGAGGCGGGCGTGCCGTTCTTCTCGATCTCCGGATCGGACTTCGTGGAGATGTTCGTCGGCGTCGGCGCCTCCCGCGTGCGCGACCTGTTCGAGCAGGCCAAGCAGAACTCGCCCTGCATCATCTTCATGGATGAGATCGACGCGGTCGGCCGCCACCGCGGCGCCGGCCTGGGCGGCGGCCACGACGAGCGCGAGCAGACGCTCAACCAGCTGCTGGTCGAGATGGACGGCTTCGAAGCCAAGGACAACATCATCATGATCGCGGCGACAAACCGGCCGGACATCCTCGATCCGGCGCTCCTGCGCCCCGGCCGCTTCGACCGTCAGATCGCCGTCGACAGGCCCGATCGCAAGGGTCGCGCGAAGATCCTGGAGGTTCATACGCGCGGCAAGCCGCTGGCGAAGGAGATCGACATCGATGCGCTGGCCGGGCAGACCCCGGGGTTCACCGGCGCCGATCTCTCCAACCTGATCAACGAGGCGGCCCTGCTGGCCGCCCGCACCGGACGGCGCGAAATCAGCCAGGAGGAGCTCGAGGAGGGGATCATGCGCGTGATCGCCGGCCCCGAGAAGAAGACTCGCGTGATGAGCGAGAAGGAGCGGCTGGTGACCGCCTACCACGAGATGGGCCACGCGATCGTCGGCCATTACCTGGAGTTCGCCGATCCGGTGCACAAGATCTCGGTGATCTCCCGCGGCCAGGCGCTCGGATACACGATCTCGCTGCCGCAGGAGGACCGGTTCCTGACGACCAGGGCTGAGCTCAACGACACGATGGCGATGACCCTCGGCGGGCGCGCGGCCGAGGAGATCGTCTTCGGCGAGATCACGACCGGCGCCTCCAACGACCTGGAGAAGGTGACGCAGACGGCCAAGCAGATGGTCATGCGCTTCGGGATGTCCGAGAAGCTCGGCCCCCGCGTCTTCGGCCACGATCACGGCCAGCCGTTCCTGGGCCGCGAGTTCTCCACCGAGCCGGACTACTCCGACGAGATCGCCCGTGAGATCGACGACGAGGTGCTGCGGATCGTGGAGTCGGCCCATCAGCGCGCGCGGGAGATCCTCACCAACCACAAGGGCTCTCTGGAGAGGATCTCGCAGATCCTGGTCAAGCGGGAGACGATCGAGAAGGCGGAGTTCGAGGCGCTCTTGGACGGCAAGAGCGAGGAGGACGTCTTCGGGCCGGAGGAGGAGGCCGCCCCGGAGCTGCCCTCGCCGCCGCCATCGCCGGCCGGCAGGCCGGGCCGCGAGATACCGCGGCCGATCCCGCGCCCCGGGCTCGCCGGCGGCACAGCAGAGATGCGCGGCGACCGGCCCGAGCGCCCCGACCGGCTCTGAGCCCGCCCGCAGGCACGCCATCGGACGCCGCTGCGCGATCGCCATCGGACGCCGCTGCGCGATCGCCATCGGGAACCGGTCCGCGACCGCAATCGGGCGGATACCGCCTGATGGGGATACTGAACGTCACGCCCGACTCCTTCTCCGACGGGGGCCGCTACCTGCAGCCGCGGGCTGCAGTCGAGCACGGGCTGAGGATGGCGGCGGAGGGCGCGGCGATCGTCGATGTCGGCGGCGAGTCGACGCGGCCGGGCGCGCACCCGGTCGGTGTGCAGGAGGAGCTTCGGCGCGTGATACCGGTGGTGGAGGAGCTCTGCGCTCGTGTCGGCGCCGGCGTGCGGGTCTCGATCGACACCTCCAAGGCGGAGGTCGCGAAGGCGGCGCTGGCGGCCGGGGCCGGCTTCGTCAACGATGTGAGCGCGCTGCGCGCCGACCCGGCGATGGCGGAGGTGGTTGCCGCCGGCGGGGCGGACTGCGCCCTGATGCACATGCGCGGCGACCCTCGCACGATGCAGCGCGGCGGCGGCCCCGCCTACGAGGATGTGCTCGACGAGGTGAAGGCGTTCCTGGAGCAGCGGATGCGGGTCGCCCTCGCCGCCGGTATCGCCGAGGAGCGGCTGCTGATCGATCCCGGGATCGGCTTCGGCAAGACGGCGGCGCACAATCTCGAGCTCCTGCGCCGGCTGCCCGAGCTGGCCGCGATCGGCCGGCCGATCCTGATCGGCACCTCGCGAAAGGCCTTTCTCGGTCGGATCGCGGCCACGGCGAGCGGTCGCGGCGACGAGCCGGTGGCTGCAGGCGAGCGGCTGCCCGGGACGATCGCCACCAACGTGCTGGCGCTGCAGCGCGGGGCGAGCGTCTTCCGCGTGCACGATGTCGCGCCGTTGCGCGATGCCCTGGCGGCCGCGGCTGCTACGTTGGGCCTGACATGGACGAGCACGGCGACGAGCGGCCCGACCACAGGCTGAGGGGTGAGGATGCGGAGAGTCCGCGTGCCCATCCGCCCGAGGAGCCGTTGCGGCCGGCGGCCGATGCCGAGGAGGATGCCGAGGAGCCGGAGCTCGACGAGGATGAGGATGAGGATGAGGACGAAGAAGAGGACGAGGACTGGGACGAGGACGAGGACGAGGACGAGGACGAGGACGACGACGACGATGACGATGACGATGAGGATGACGATGA
>DAHVAB010000080.1:0-2103 GCA_027314825.1 Solirubrobacterales bacterium | reverse complement strand
TCAGCGACGCCGAGCGCGAGGTCGGCCAGAGACTGGTGCTCGACCTGCGCCTGGAGCTTGGAGAGGTCGATGCGACGGCGACCGACCGGATCGATGACACCGTCGACTATGCGGAGGTCTGCCAGCTGGTGACGCTGATCGCGCAGCAGCGCTCCCACCGGACGCTGGAGCGGCTGTGCAGCCGGATCGCCGACAGGCTCCTCGCCGACTATGAGCTCGAGGGAGTGTGGGTGAAGGCGGCCAAGCCGGAGCCGCCGATCCCGCTGCCGGTCGACGAGGTCTCCGTCGAGGTCTGGCGCGAACCGGGGGAGTAGCGGTCGCGATGAGCGCGACTCACCGCGGGCTCATCGGCCTCGGCTCGAACGTCGGCGAGCGCGAGCGCCACATCGCCGCCGCGATCGAGGCGCTGCCCGGGATCGGCGTGCGCCCGACGGCGGCCTCCAGCCTGTATGACACCGACCCGGTCGGGGAGATCATCGATCAGCGCAGCTTCCTGAACGCCTGCCTGCTCGTGGAGACAGAGCTGCACCCGCTCGCGCTGCTGGACGCGGTGAAGGAGCTCGAGCGCAGGCTGGGGCGCACGAGCCCGGCGCCCCGCCATGCTCCCCGGCCGATCGACATCGACATCCTCATGCTCGGCGAGATGACGCTCTCCCACGAGCGGATGACCCTGCCCCACGAGCAGCTGCTGCATCGCCGCTTCGTGCTCATACCGGCGCTGGAGCTCGACTTCGAGGCGGCGAGCCCGGACGGAACGCGCCTCCGCGACGCCCTGGCGGCCCTGCCGCTCGAGGAAGGGGTGCGCCTGTTCGCGCCGCCGCTCCCGCTGCCGGCCCCCCGGCCATAGGCGCCGCGACCCTGGTGCCGGCCCCCCGGCCACCGGTACCGCCCCTGCTGCCTGCCCCCGGCCACCGGCCGCTCCCCTGCCGCCCGGCGCACCGGCCGCCGACGCGAGGTAGTCTGAGGTTCCTGTTGCTCACGTGAACGCGGGAGGATCCATGAGAAGACCGGGAGTTTGCATCGTAGGTGCAGCCGCGATAGCCGCGCTCGGCATCGCGGGGTGCGGATCCACCAGCAAGCCAACGGGTGAAAAGCCGGCTTCGGCCGCCACCACGCAGTCACAGTCGAGCACCGCGTCCGCGAGCTCCTCCGAATCGGCGTACAGCTACGGTGAAACAAGCAAGCAGGGCAAGCCCGCGGCGACGAAGACGGGCGCGGTCGCGGTGAGCACGGCCTCCAGCCCCGTGTACGGCAAGATCCTCGTCGCCGGGCCCGAGAAGCAGACGGTGTACATGTTCAGCAAGGACACGGGCACGACCTCGAGCTGCAACGGCACATGCGCGAGCGCCTGGCCGCCGGTGATCAGCACCGGCTCGCCGACCGCGCAGAGCGGGGCGCTCGCCTCGAAGCTGGGCACGATCACACGTTCGAATGCTCAGAAGCAGGTCACCTATGCGGGCCATCCGCTGTACTACTACGTCGCGGACACCAAGAGCGGTGAAGTCCTCGGCGAGGGAGTCGTCTCCTTCGGCGCTCCCTGGTACATGCTCTCCCCCGCCGGGAAGGTGATCAAGAAGGCGTAATCGCGACTGGAGGTCGGCCGCCCGGCGGCCGTGCGTCTCGCGCACGGACGGCTCGGGCACGGGCGCTCGCCTGGCGTGATCTGCTCGTGGGTCTTCGGGAGCCTCGAGCCGGCAGACCGGGAGCCGCCGGCTCCGTGGGCAGATGTTCCTGCTGACAGTGTTCATCTACCCGGGAGTCCTCGCGCTCCTGCTCATCGGGGCCGGCCTCCTGGTCGACAGGGCGGCTGGCGGCACGCTGCCCGGCGCGCTCGTGGCTGTCGCAGGCGCGGCGGCTCTGATCGCCGTCTCCCAGCTGGCGACGGACATCGCGGGGCTCGCGCCGGCGACCCCGTATCTGCTCCCGGCTCTCGCCCTCGCGGGCCTCATCCTGGGGCGCGCCCGGTTGAGGGCGGGTCAGCCGGGATGTAGCGCAGCGCCAGCCCGACGACCGCCAGGCCGACGGGGACGTTCACGAAGAACACGCCCCGCCAGCTCCAGTACGTCACGAAGAGGCCGCCGAAGATGGGCCCGATCATCGCCC
>DAHVAB010000007.1 GCA_027314825.1 Solirubrobacterales bacterium | reverse complement strand
GTGGATGCGGTGCGCCGCCGGGCGCCGCAGGCCGCGGTCTCCACCGACGCCGTGCAGGCGGCGCCCTGGCTCGACCTGGCCGACCGCGCGGCCGGTGTCGACCTCGTCTCGCTCAGTGCGCACAAGCTCGGAGGCCCGGTCGGCGCGTGCAGGATGTGCCTGGTCGAGATCGAGGGCATCCCGAAGCTCCAGACCGGCTGCTCGACGCCGGTGAAGGATGGGATGGTGGTGAATACGCAGACCGACCGGGTGAAGACCGCCCAGAACGGCGTCGTCGAGTTCCTGCTGATCAACCATCCGCTCGACTGCCCGGTCTGCGACAAGGGCGGGGAGTGCCCGCTGCAGGACATCACCTTCGGCTGGGGCAAGGGGATCTCCCGCTACATCGAGCCCAAGCGCCACTTCGTCAAGCCCCTGGAGCTCTCCTCGAAGGTCGCGATCGACCGGGAGCGCTGCATCCTCTGCTATCGCTGCGTGCGCTTCTCCCAGGATGTCTCCGAAGATCATCAGCTGGTGCTGCTGGAGCGGGGCGCGCACTCCTATGTGGCCACCTTCGACGGCCACCCCTACGAGGCGCCGTTCTCCGGCAACATCGTCGAGCTCTGCCCGGTCGGCGCGCTCACATCGCTGGACTATCGCTTCCACGCGCGGCCCTGGGACATCGAGGATTCCGGCACGGTGTGCACGCTCTGCCCCTCGCAGTGCAATGTGAACCTGACGATCAGAGACGAGCGCGTCCTGCGGGTGCTGGCCAGGGACAACGAGGAGGTCGATGACGGCTGGCTCTGCGACCGCGGCCGCTTCGCCCGCCGGGAGATCCACGGCTCCCAGCGGATCACCGAGCCGATGGTCAGGGACGGCGGAAGCCTGCGGCCCGTCTCCTGGGAGCGCGCCCTGGCCGAGGCGGCCGGCGCGCTGCGCAGGGCCGGCGAGCGCAGCGCCGCCTTCGTCGGCGGGCAGGCAAGCAATGAGGAGGGCTACCTGCTCGCGCGGCTGATGCGCGAGGGCCTGCGCTCGCCGCACATCGACTCCCGCCTCGCCGGCAGCCTGCCGCTGGAGCTGCACCGCCGGCTCGGCCGGCCCGCGCTGCAGGCGAAGGTATCGGACCTGCAGTACGCGAAGACGGTCCTCGTCCTCGACTGCGAGCCGGTGGCTGAGATGCCGATCCTCGACCTGCGCATCCGCAAGGGCGTGCGCCATCACGGCGTCGGCCTAACGATCGCCTCGGATGCGGCCAGCAAGCTCGATCACCGCGCGAAGCTCTCGGTGCGATACGCGCCCGGGATGGGAGCCGTGTTCGCCCAGGCGCTCGACGCGGCCCTGCGCGATGCCGCCGAGACCGACTCGCTCGCGCAGCGCGCTGGCGCGCAGGCCGACGAGGTGCGCGCGCTCGCCCGCCTGCTCGCGGACTCGCGCGTGGAGGATGTTGAGGGCTCGCCTGCCGGCGAGCCGGGCGCGGGTCGCGAGGTGGCGATCCTGTGGGGAGAGCGGTTGACCGCGGGAGCCGAGGGTGCCGCGGCGGCACGGGCGCTGCTGTCCATCGCGGACCGTCTCGGCCTCGACGCCGTCGACGGCGCCGGCCTGCTGGAGGTGCCGGCGAGCGCGAATGCGAGGGGCCTGCGCGAGGCCGGCGTGCTGCCGAACGCGGGGCCGGGACTCTCCGAGCCGGTCGCTCTCGGCGCGGGCCAGGCGATGGCCACGGCCGGCGTCGCGGGCGCGGGCCCCGGCATCGGCGCGGCCGACGCTCCCAGCACGAGCACGGACGGCTCCGACAAGGACGGCTCTGCAGAGCGGGTGCCGAGCGTCGGTCTCGACGTCGACGGCATCGCCGAGGCGCTTGCGAGCGGGGAGCTGGCCGCCGTGCAGCTCGTGCACTTCGATCCGCTCGCCACCGAGGGCGCGAACGCCGAGCGCTGGCGTGAGGGGCTCTCCCGGGCGAGCGTCATCTGCACAGCCATGACGATGACCCCCGGTATCGCCGAGCATGCCGACGTCGTCTTCCCGGCCGAGTCGCATGCCGAGAAGGAGGGCACGGTCGTGCATCCCGACGGGCGCCTGCAACGGCTGCGGCCGGCGATCGGCCGCCAGGGTGCCACGAGGGCCGGCTGGATGGTGATCGCCGATCTGGCCCGCGAGCTCGGGCTGGAGCTGGGCGTGATGACCGGCGCGATGGCCACCGCGCAGCTGGCGCGCGCGGTGCCCTTCTATGCGGGGCTGACGCTCGAGGAGATCGGCGGCAAGGGGATCCGCTGGCAGGAGCGCGACGCGGCTGACGGATGGCCCGCCCCCGCGCGGGAGGGCGAGGCATGATCCTGCCGCTCGGAGTCGTCGGCTACTACGAAGCGTGGTGGGTGCAGATCGTCAAGGGGATCGTGATCTTCGCGGTCGCCCTGCAGCTCGTGCCGATCGTGCTGATCGCCGAGCGCAAGGTGCTCGGCCGGTTCCAGAGCCGCTACGGCCCGAACCGCGTGGGGCCCTTCGGGTTCCTGCAGCCGATGGCCGACATCCTGAAGCTGCTGACCAAGGAGCAGTTCCGCCCCCGCACCTCCGCGGGCGTGATGTTCGCGATCGCCCCCGCCATCTCGATCCTGACGGCCGTCGCCGCCTTCGCGATCATCCCGTTCGGGAACGTCCAGAATATCTTCGGCGAACCGGTCGGGCTATACGGGGTGGACGTCTCGATCGGCCCGCTGTACCTGTTCGCCTTCGGCGCGATCGCCTTCTACGGGGTGATGCTCGGCGGCTGGTCCTCGGGCTCGAAGTACTCCTTCCTCGGCGCGATGCGCGCGGCCGCCCAGCTGATCTCCTACGAGGTCTCCCAGGGGCTGGCGCTGGTCGGCGTGATCATCACCGCCCAGACGCTCTCGCTGACAGGGATCGTCCACGCGCAGGGTGGAATGTGGTACTTCATCCCCCAGTTCGCGGGCTTCCTGATCTTCCTGGTCGCGAGCTTCGCTGAGACCAACCGCACGCCGTTCGATCTGACCGAGGCCGACGCGGAGCTGGTCGGCGGGTACAACACCGAGTACGGGGGAGGCCGGTTCGCCTCCTACTACTTCGCCGAGTACCTGAACGTGATCGTCGTCTCGGGGATCGTCACGACCGTCTTCCTCGGCGGCTGGCTGATGCCGTTCGGGATTCACCCGCCGGGATGGGTCGACCCGTTCGTCGTGCTCGTGAAGATGGCGATCATCACGTTCTTCTTCATCTGGGTGAGGGCGACCCTGCCGCGCCTGCGCTACGACCAGCTGATGAGCTTCGGCTGGAAGGTGCTGCTGCCGCTGGCGACGCTGAACACCCTGGTGACCGCGATCGTGGTTGTGGTGACCCACTGATGGCGCCCGCGAACGGCACACGCAAGCGGCCAGCCGGGCTCGCCGCTCCGAGCGGACGGGAGGCTGGCCGGTGAGCTGGACTCCCCCCGGAGACGTCGTATCCGTGCAGCGGCCGCCGAAGGCGGGCGCCTCGCGCAGCTTCTGGCGTGCGTTCCGGGAGACGCTGCGGGGACTGTTCACGACCGCCGGGCGCCTCGCCGAGGGGCCGATCACGGTCCAGTACCCGGAGTAGAAGACTCCGGTCTATCCGCGCTTCCGCGGCCGCCACAAGCTGCACCGCTTCGAGGAGTCCGACCCCACGAACCCGGACCCCACCCGCCCCCTGGAGACGTGCGTCGGCTGCTCGCTGTGCGCCGCCGCCTGCCCCGCCGACTGCATCAGGGTCGTCGCGGCGGAGAACACGCCCGAGAACAGGGTCTCCGCGGGTGAGCGCTACGCGGCGGTCTATGAGATCAACATGTCGCGCTGCATCTTCTGCGGCTACTGCGAGGTCGCCTGCCCGTTCGACGCGATCACGATGGGCCACGACTACGAGCTCTCCGCCTACGATCGCTCCGATCTGATCTTCACCAAGGAGATGCTGCTCGCCGAGCCGATCGAGCGCACGCCGTTGCGCCGGGAGGGCGAGTGAGCGCGGTCATCTTCTTCATCGCCGCGATCGGGGCGATCTCCGGCGCGGTCGGGGTCGTGGTGCTGCGCGACCCGTTCTACAGCGTGCTGGCCCTGGTCGCGCACCTGGTCAGCCTGGCCGCCCTGTTCCTGCTCCTGCGCGCCGAATTCGTCGCCGCCGTGCAGGTCGTCGTGTACGCGGGCGCGGTGATGGTCCTCTACGTGTTCGTGGTCGCCTATGTCGGCGAGGAGTCGGCCTCGCTCGGCGAGCGGATGAGAAGCACCGCCCTCGGCAGCCGCCGGATGCGCCTGCTGGCCTCGCTGGCCGGCGGCGCGCTGCTCGCAGAGCTTCTGATCTCGCTGCTCGGCACCGGCCTGAAGGCGATCGACTCCTACGGCGCCGCCTACCATCCCGGCCCGAGGACGTTCGGCACTCCCGCCTACATCGGCGAACTGCTGCTCACCCGGTTCCTGATCGCCTTCGAGGTCGCCTCCTTCCTGCTGCTGGTCGCGGCGGTCGGCGCGGTCGTGCTGGCCCGCCGCCGCGGCGGGCTCGGCGAGGAGACCGTCACCGTCGAACGGCTGGCGCCGTTGCACCTGGAGCGTCCGCTCGGCACCGGCACGATGGCCGAGGGCGTGGAGGGGCGCGGCGTGGCGCCGAGCGCGCGACCCGGCGACGGCAATGGCGCGGGCGAGCCCGTCCGGGAGCGGGAGCCGGTGCGATGAGCATCGCCTGGTACCTGGCCGTCTCCGCGATCGTCTTCAGCCTCGGCGCGGCCGGCGTGATGACCCGCCGCAACCCGCTGGTGGTGCTGCTCTGCCTGGAGCTGATGCTCAACGGCGGCAACCTCGCCCTGATCGCGTTCTCAAGGATGTGGGGCGGCGGCTCCGGCCAGATCTTCGCGATCGTGGTCATGACGGTCGCCGCCTGCGAGGTCTGCATCGGCCTCGGCATGATCGTCGCGATCTACCGCCGCAGGCTCGCGATCGACGTGGATGAGCTCCGGGAGCTGCACGGATGAGCCAGACGACCTACGGATGGCTCGTGCTCGCGTTCCCGTTGGCGGGGATGTTGACGATCGCGCTCTCCTACGGGCCGCTGAAGGCGCTGCCGGCGCGAACTGCCGGCTGGATCGGGACCGGCGCGATCTTCCTGGCGTTCCTATCGGCGATCGGCGCCCTGATCGCCATGCAGGGCCATGCGCCCGACCAGCGCACCGCCGTCTCGGCGATCTGGGAATACGCGGTCACGGCGGGACTCGATGCCCGCATGTCGATCCTCGTCGACCCGCTCTCGGTCTACATGATCCTGGTGGTCACCGGCGTCTCGACGATGATCCACCTCTACTCGATCTCCTACCTGGACAGCGACAGGGGGTTCGGCCGCTACTTCGCCTACCTGAACTTCTTCGTCTTCTCGATGCTGCTGCTCGTGCTGGCGAGCAACTTCCTGCTGCTGATCGTCGGCTGGGCGTTCGTCGGCGCCGCCTCCTACCTGCTGATCTCCTTCTGGTACCGGCGCCGGACGGCGACGAAGGCGGGGATCAAGGCGTTCGTCATAAACGTGGTCGGCGACATCGGCCTGGTGCTGGGCACGTTCTTCATCTTCAAGCACACGGGCACCCTGGAATTCCTCGGCAGCTTCCACGCCGCCGCCGCCGGCGCCTTCGCGCACAGCAAAGGCGACATCGTCGCGGGCTGCATCCTGCTGCTGGTGGGTGCGTTCGCGAAGTCGGCGCAGATCCCGCTGCACACCTGGCTGCCGGACGCGATGGAGGGACCGACCCCCGTCTCCGCCCTGATCCATGCGGCGACGATGGTGACCGCGGGGGTGTATCTGATCGCGCGCCTGCATCCCCTCTTCGAACTGGCCCCGGCCGCCCAGGACGTGGGCGCCTGCGTCGGCGCCCTGACGCTGATGATCGCCGGCACGATCGGGCTTACGCAGACCGACATCAAGCGCGTGATCGCCTACTCGACGATGTCCCAGATCGGCTACATGATCATGGGCGTCTCGGTCGGCGCCTATGCGGCGGGCCTCTTCCACCTGATGACCCACGCCTTCTTCAAGGCGCTGCTGTTCATGGGCGCCGGCTCGATCATCGGCGCGATGGCCGGCGAGCAGTCGCTGCTGAAGATGAAAGGGTTTCGGAAGGCGATGCCGTTCACCTACGGCTGCTTCATCGTGGGCGGCCTGGCGCTGTCCGGGATCCCGCCGTTCTCCGGCTTCTTCTCCAAGGAGGAAATCCTGGCGCTGACCGGCGCGATGGGCGGCTGGCACTGGGCGCTGTATGCGGCCGGGTACATCGGCGCCTTCCTGACTGCGCTGTACACGTTCCGGATGATCTTCATCGCCTTCCACGGCGAGCCCTGCCCTGAGGCCAGGGAGCTCGAAGAAGGCCACCTCCATCATGCCGAGCAGCCCTTCAACCCGGCCGACGGCGAGATCGAGGACACCGACGTCGGCTTCCCCGGCCCCGGGCATGCGATCGCCGAGCGGGCGTGGCCGATGCGCGTGGCGATGAGCGTGCTGGCGATCGGCGCATTCGGCGCGGGCCTGGTGCAGATCCCGCAGGTCGACTCGGTGGTCACCAACTTCCTGCGCCCCACCTTCGCCGCCTCGCCGCTCTACAACACGAAACCGAGCACCGGCCTGATGGTCGCCGGCCTGATCGGCGGCACGGTGATCGGTCTCGCCGGCATCGCCATCTGCTGGCAGCTGTGGGTGCGCAAGCCGGGCAGCGCGCGGGCGTGGCAGGAGCGGCTGCACCCGCTGTATGTGCTGTTCGCCGGCAAGTGGTTCTTCGACGAGGCGATCGACCTCACGGTGGTCCGCCCCGCCGCCGCGCTCGGCCGCTTCGCCGCCGGCTCCTTCGAGCGGCTGGTGATAGAAGACGGCCTGGTCGGCGGCGCCGCCGGACTGACGAAGGCCGGCTCGGCGATCGTGCGCAGCATCCAGAGCGGCCTGCTGCGGTATTACGCGGCGATGATCGTCCTCGGCGTGGCCGCCGTCGGCCTCTACATGCTGCTTCAAAGCTGATGCCACCGCTCTCCGTTCTCATATGGCTGCCGGCCGCCTTCGGCCTGCGCGGCGCCCTCGCCGGGATCGGGCCGCTGGGGCGCGCGCTCGCCCGTGATGGCCGCGAGCAGCTCGTCCCCGGCGCGCTCGCCCTGATCGCCTCGATCGCCGCTCTCGGCCTGGCGATCGGCTACATCGTGGAATACGGGCCGGGCACGCAGTCCGGCCAGACGGTGACCCAGACGCTGCAGCACGTCACGAACGTCGCGTGGATACCGGCGCTCGGGATCCACTACAAGCTCGGGGTGGATGGGCTGAACGTGCTGCTGATCGGGCTGACCACGCTGGTCTTCGCGGTGGCGATGCTCGCCGCCAACCTCCGCAGCGGGCCGGGCGCCACCGAGCGTCCGCGGCTCTACTACTTCTTCTTCATGCTCGCCGAGTCGGCCGTGCTCGGCGCCTTCCTGGCGCAGGATCTCGCGCTCTTCGTCGCCTTCTTCGACCTGATGCTGATCCCCTTCTACTTCCTCATGGGCATGTGGGGCCGCGGCTCGCGCCCGGATCGGATCAAAGCGACGATCAAGCTCGTGATCTACACGCTGGTCGGCTCGCTGCTGATGCTCGCGGCGGCGATCGCCACCGGGGTGCTGGCCTCCCAGCAGCACGGCACCCACATCACCTTCGCGCTCTCCAGCCTGCAGGCGCTGCCGCTCAGCAAGGGCTCCCAGGAGTGGATCTTCCTGTTCTTCGCGGCCGCGTTCCTGGTGAAGATGCCGGCGTTCCCCCTCCAGGGGTGGATGCCGGACGGGTATCGGACGATGCCGATCGAGGTGCTGATGGTCTTCTCCGGCGTGCTCTCGAAGGTCGGGGCATACGGCTTCCTTGCGATCGTGCTGCCGCTCTTTCCGAAGGCGGCCGTGCACTTCCAGATGCTGATGCTGCTGATCGCGCTGATCTCGATCCTCTACGGCTCGGTGGTCGCGTTCACCCAGACGGATGCCAGGCTGATCGCCGGCTACTCCTCGATCGCCCAGCTCGGGTTCATAACGCTCGGAATCTTCGCCCTGCAGCCGCAGGGCGCCGAGGGGGCGCTGCTGCAGATGGTCAACCACGGCCTGGTGGTCGCGCCGATCTTCTTCATCATCTTCCTGCTCTCCCGGAGGGCCGGCGGCTCGGAGGACATCAAGGACATGGGCGGGATCGCGTTCCGGGCCCCGGTGCTGGCGACGCTGTTCCTGGTGGTGGCGCTCGCGACCCTGGCGATGCCCGGGTCGGCGAACTTCGTCGGCGAGTTCATGATCCTGCTGGGCCTCTTCAAGTCCAAGCTCGTGATCGCGATCATCGCCTTCGCCGGGGTGGCCGGGGCGAGCGTCTATGCGCTGCGGCTGTTCATACGCTCGATGCACAACCGCGTCGGCGAGGGCGTGCGCTCGCGGGAGATCTCCGCGCGTGACGGGCTGATCCTGGCCCCGCTGATCGGCGCGATCCTGTTCCTGGCGCTCTATCCGCAGCCGGCCCTCAAGCGCAGCGAAGGATCGGCCTCGGCGGCGATCGCGGAGGCGCGGCTGATCGCGGCCCCGACGGTCGCGAGGGTCGGCGCCGAAGAGGTCTCCACCCCGGTCGTCCACTCCACGCCGCATCTCACCGTCGCCTCCGGCCGGCACGGATCGCGATGACCCCGCAGATGCTGATAGCCGCCGCACACATACCCGCCCCTCACGTTCCCTTCGGCGGCCTCTCGCCCCTGCTCGCCTTCCTCGGCGGAGCGTTGATCGTGCTGATGGTGGGGCTCATGAGCCCGCGCCGGGTGCGTGAGCAGGGCGTGCCCGCGCTCGCGATCATCGCCCTTGGCGCCGCGATCGGCCTGACGATCTGGCAGTGGGGCGATCAGCGCTCGATCCTCGACGGCGCGCTGCGGATCGACGGCACCTACCTGGTGGCCAACCTGATCCTTGCCACGGGCGGGATCGCCGCGGTGCTGCTGGCGTGGCGCTCGGCCGCCGGCCACGAAGCGGCGCACGGCGAGCTTCACGCGCTGCTGCTCAGCTCGCTCGGCGGGATGTCGCTGCTGACCGCGGCTCAGAACACGGTCGTGCTGTTCTTGGGCCTGGAGCTTCTCTCGATCCCGCTGTACGTGCTGTGCGCCACCGAAATGCGCCGCGAGCGCTCGCTGGAGTCGGGCCTGAAGTACCTGATCATCGGCTCTGTCGGCTCGGCGACCCTGCTCTACGGGCTGGCGCTGATCTACGGCGCCACCGGCTCGAGCTCGTTCGGCGCCATCGCCGGCGCGATCTCCGCGCGGTCGCTGACCGGCGACGTGATGCTGCTCGGCGGGATCACGCTGGCGATCGCCGGCTTCTGCTTCAAGGCGTCGGTCGCGCCGTTCCATCAGTGGACCCCGGATGTCTATGAGGGGGCTCCGACGCCGATCACCGCGTTCATGGCGGTCGCGACGAAGGTGGGGGCGCTGGTCGCGTTCCTGCGCTTCTTCGACGTGGCGCTGATCGGTGCCAGCGGCGACTGGGCGCCGACGGTCGCGGTGCTCGCCGCGATCACGATCATCGTCGGCAATGTCGGCGCGCTCGGCCAGAGCTCGCTGAAGCGGATGCTCGCCTACTCCTCGGTTGCACAGGCCGGCTACATGCTGGCCGGCGTCGTGGTCGCGTCCAAGCTCGGCGTGCGCGCGACGCTCCTGTACCTGATCGTCTACCTGTTCATGAACATGGCAGCGTTCGCGGTGATCGTGGCCAGGGAGCGGGAAACGAGCTTCGGCGACGACATCCAGGCGGTGGCCGGGATCGGCCGCAGCCGGCCGTGGCTGGCCTGGCCCTTGACGCTGTCGATGCTGGGCCTGGCGGGGATTCCGGCGACGGCGGGGTTCGTCGGGAAGTTCTACCTGATAGACGCGGCCGTCTCGGGCGGGTATACGTGGCTGGGGGTCGTGATCGTGATCGGCTCGATGATCTCACTCGCGTATTACCTGCCGGTGGTGGCGGCCATGTGGATGCGCGAGGCCCCCGCGAGCGCGGCGGCTCCCGCCGCGGGCCCGAGCGGGGAGCCCGGCCCGTCCGGCTCGCCCTATCCGGCGATCGCGGGCGGCTCGCCCGAGCTCGATGAGGCGGGCTCCGCGCCTGCGCATGGCGGCCCGCACGGCGAGGTGGTCCTGGTGGCCGTGCTTGCCGGCGCCGCGACCCTCTTCTTCGGGATCGTCCCACAGCCGCTGTTCGACCTCGTGGCCCATGCCGGCCGGGGGCTCGGCCTCTTCTGAGCCGTCAGACGGCCGGGCGATGGCGTATATTGCGGCCCAGAAAGGGAGGTGACGGTGCCTGCATCTGAGGGAAGCAAGACCCGTTCGCTGCCAGCCGCTCTGCTCTGTCTGCTCGCGGCGGCGCTGTGCGTGCTGATGATCGCCCCCGCGGCGCAGGCTGCCACGAGCACCGGCGCGTTCGTGGAAAGAACGCCCAGCCCGGCGCCGCTTTCGGGAGTGGCGGCCGACCCGGTCAACGGGATGGTCTATGCACAGGAAGCCGGGGGAAAGAAGTTCTTCGCCTTCGATCCGCGGACCGACGCCTGGAGCGAACTGGCCGCAGCGCCGATCGCGAACCGGGAATCCTACGAAGGCGCCGGCGCAACGTACCTGGAAGGCAAGATCTATTTCGCCTACGCATCCGACGCGACCGACATCGGCGTCTACGACGTCGCCACCAACGCCTGGAGCACGATCGAAAGCCCGCTCAAAGAAAGCGCCGGCGTGCTCACCGCCTACGGCAAAGACCTGTACGTGGTCAACGGAGAAAAATTCGCCAGCTACGACCCGAGCACCGGAGCAGCAACGATCCTGAAGTCCGCGCCGCACTCCGGATCCTGCGCCGGCTTCACGGCATACGGCGGCCTGCAGGCCTACGAAGGCAAGATCTACGGCGATGAGGGCCCATACGAATGCAATGGCTTCACCGTCTACGAAATCGAAGGGAACAACTGGACCGAACTTGAAGCAGTCCCGAACACCGGCGCCGCACGGGGCAGCGCAATAGATCCCGCGACCGGCACCTACTTCGTCTACGGCATCCTCGAAGGCCTATACAGCTACGACGTCGCCACGAAAGCCTGGACCACGACGAGCTACCCCTTCGGCGAAACCCCGGAAGGCGGCCTGGCCTACGTCTCGCTGCCGAACGTGAGCGGCGTGTATGCGGCGCAGGGCGAGAGAGGCACCGGCTTCACCGTGTATACCCACGAACCGCTGGCCGACCTCTCGGCGAGCGCGAGCCTGGGCATGGGCGCCGGCAACGAAGCGGTGTATACGTTGAAGGTGGACAACCACGGCCCCGCCACGGCCACGAAAGCGATCCTCTCCGACGCGCTGTCCGGCAACCTGTCCTTCATCTCCGCGCAGGCGAGCCAGGGCAGCTGCGAAGGCACGAGCACGATCACCTGCCACCTCGGCTCGCTGGCGGCGAACGCGACGGCGACGGTCACGGTCAAGGTGGCCACGAAGATCACGGTGGTGGCGCAGAACACGGTCGCGGTCACCAGCGAAACCTTCGACCCGAGTCCGACGAACAACAGCGAGACGATCACCGACGGCTTCGTGGTGACGCCCGTGGCCAAGACGATCACGATCACGCAGACGCAACCGGCGCCGCCCACCGTCTATTGCGTCGTGCCGAAGCTGCACGGAGACACCGTCGCCGAGGTGAGGACCGCCTTGGCGGCAGCCCATTGCGCCCTCGGCTCGGTGAGCAGTGAGCGGGACCCCAAGGTCGGCAGGCACCGCGTGATCGAGAGCAACCCGTACAGGGGCGCGACGCTGGTGGCAGGGAGCAAGGTCGACGTGCTGATCTCGCTCGGCGCAGGTGGCGGCGGCGGCAGGCATCAGCCTGCCTGCGTGGTGCCGGGCAGGCTGCATGGGCTCATGCTGGGCCAGGCGAAGAGGCGGCTGCGGGCTGCGCACTGCACGCCCGGCCGGATCGTCCGCCGACGCAGTGCGAAGGTCGGCTCCGGCCGCGTGATCGCCACCAGGCCCGGCCATGGCAGCAAGAAGCCTGCGGGCAGCAAGATCACCGTCTGGGTCTCAGACGGCGCACGCCGCCGCGGGTAGGCGAGCCCGCGAACCGGCGCGCCGGCGGGCGGGCGTGATGGAATATGAAGCGATGCCGTCCGTCCGGCCAGCCAAGGAGAGCATGAGAGCGACCGCCACCGGCAGCCGCTGATGCTGCGCGGAGTCCGTTGGGTGGCGATCACGGTCGCCGGCATTCTTCTCGCCGTGCTCGTCGCGATCACGCTGATCAAAGGCACCGGCGCCGGCCAGCAGGCGGCCGAGGCGATGGTGCCGGCGCCGCTCGCGACCGGCAACGCGCTGGAATCGCCGAAGCCCGTGCCGGATGTGCGCCTGGTCGACGAACGGGGCCGGCCTGCGCCGCTGAGCTCCTTTGCAGGCAAGTGGGTGGTGCTCGCGCCGGCGATGACCCGCTGCCATGAGGTCTGCCCGATGACCACGGGCGTGCTGATGGAACTGGAAGCGATGATCCGCAGGGCGGGGGTCGCCAAGCAGGTGGTCGTGGCGGAGGCTACGGTCGACCCTTGGCGGGATACGCCGCCGGTGCTGCGCGCCTATCAGAAGATGACGGGCGCGAAATTCAAGATGTTGACCGGCAGCGTGCCCGGCATGCTCCGGCTCTGGAAGCACCTGGGGATCCTCGTCGAACGCGTGCCGCTCGAACATCCGGACCCGATCGACTGGTATACGCACAGGCCGGAAACGCTCAACATCGTCCACTCTGACGGCCTGTTCATCCTCGACCCGGCCGGTCAGGTGCGAGTGATCGTCGGCGGGATGCCCCAGGTCGCCGGCCACCGCCTCACGCCCGCGCTGCACAGGCTCCTCGACGCGGAAGGGGTCCACAATCTCAGGCACCCGGAAGCCCCGTTCACGGCCAGGCAGCTGATGGATGACGTCAACTGGGCGCTGGGCCGCGAGGTGCCGGCCAGCTCGCTGACCCCGGCGCACGCGCCCACGCTGCAGCGAGCCGAGGAAGAGGTGCGCGGCGCCCCGCACCCCCTCGCGTCGATCCACGCGCAGGCCGGCCAGCTGCTGACGGGCTCCTTTCAAGCGCTGCAGAAGCGGATCGGGGGCCTGCGCGGCTACCCGGTCGTGATCAACGAGTGGGCCTCCTGGTGCGGCCCCTGCAAAGCCGAGTTCCCCCTGCTCGCCTCGGCCTCAGCCTCCTTCGGGCGCAACGTGGCCTTCCTCGGCTTCGACGCGAACGACCCGGAAGAGGCGCCCGCGCGCGAATTCCTCAGAGGACATCCGGTCAGCTACCCGAGCTACCGCGGCACGAGCAACGAATTCGCCACCCTGGCCCCGAGCAGATACACCCCCACCCCCACGACCGTGTTCGTCAACGAAGCCGGCCACGTCGTGTACGTGCATCCCGGGGAGTACGAAAACCAGGCCGAACTGAACGCCGACATCGAGCGCTACGCCCTGGGCCAGCACAACGTGGTGGTCGGCCACAAGGTGGGACGGTTCGCCACCGGCAATAGGCACTGAGCCGGGCACCCCGCCCCGGCCCCCACCCGGCCACTCACCACCGCCGCGCCCCCACCCGACCGCTCACCGTCGCCGCGCCTCGACTCGACCGCTCACCGTCGCCGCGCCCCACCCCCGCCCCGGCGCCGCAGCGCCCGCACGAGCATGATGTCGCCGGCGACGAGCCCGACGAGCACGACCAGCAGGATGATCGCGATCTCCATGATCCAAGGCTAGTCGAGCTGCCCGCGCACATCGCAGGACCAGTGTGCGCTCCGTCACACAGCCGCGCGGTCCGTCGCACCATACTTGTATACCAGTACGTGAAACCATTTGTGGACGGAGTAGACATGGACAGCAAGATCTGGACGTATAGGCGGATGAGCGACGGCGCCGAGTTCACGCTCACGGCCAGGCAGGCTGAGCGGGCCGTGTACTTGGCGATGCGCGGGGTCGACCCGTTCGCGCAGGATTCGCAGGCGGGGCGCAGCTTGGAGTCCCACGCCCGCAGCGACTCGCGCGCGCAGCTGCCGCTCGCCGCATAGGCATCGCCACCTGAGCGGCACCGGCCGCGCGGCGGGCTTGGTGCCCCCGCAGGCCCGGCTTGAGGACTTGACCGCCCGTCGCGGCCACACCGCGAGGTCGGCCCAGGCATCCTACGATGTGCCGGGGGCGACTCGTGAGCTCGACGAATGCCATCCTCACGGGCCTCGGGCTCGTGATCGTCCTGGCGATCGGGGGCCAGCTGCTCGCCGAGCGCTTCCACATCCCCGCGATCGTGCTGCTGCTGCCGGTCGGATTCACCGCCGGCGCGATCACCGAAGATGTGCATCCGGACGTCATCTTCGGCAACGCCTTCCAGCCGATCGTCTCGCTCGGCGTCGGGCTGATCCTGTTCGAGGCGGGGCTGCGCCTGAGCCTTCGCGAGCTGCGCGGCGGGGTGCGCGGCATCGTGCTGCGGCTGATCTCGATCGGCACGATCCTCACCCTGGTGTTCGTGACGGCCGCCCCGACGCTGATCTTCGGCTTCGGCTGGGGAGTGTCCGCCGTGATCGGCGCGATCCTCGTCGTCTCCGGGCCGACCGTCGTCTCACCGCTGCTGGCCTTCGTGCGGCCCACCGACACCGTCCGCTCCGTGCTGAAGTGGGAGGGCACGCTGATCGACCCGATCGGCGCGTTGCTGGGCGTCGTCGCGCTGCACGCCGTTCTGCAGGGGATCGCCGGGAGCCGGCCATTTCACCTCGGGGAGCTTGCCTCCAGTCTCCTGATCGGCCTGGGAATCGGTCTCGCGGCGGCCGCCGCGCTCATGGTCCTGCTCGGCGGGCTGGAGAGATCCTCGCCCGGCCGCGGCGTGGCCGCCGCGCTGATGATGCTGAGCGCTGCGGTCGTCGGCGCCGACCTGATCCGTGATGACTCCGGCCTCGTCGCGGCGGCGGTCATGGGCATGGTGCTCGCCCACCAGCGCCGGATCGACGTGGCGAGGATCCTCCGGTTCCACGGCACCATCGTGGAGCTTCTGATCGGCGTCCTTTTCGTGCTGATCTCCGCGTCGGTGACGCCCGCCGAGGTGGGACGCGTGCTCCTCGGCGGTCTGATCCTCGTCGCCGCGATGGTCATTCTCGTCCGCCCGCTCGTGGTCGCGCTCGGAACCTGGCGCTCGCCACTGCGCTGGCGGGAGCGTGCGTTCGTCGCGTGGATGGCGCCGCGAGGCATCGTCGCGGCCGCGACCGCG
Source organism: Solirubrobacterales bacterium (assembly GCA_027314825.1). Taxonomy (GTDB): domain Bacteria; phylum Actinomycetota; class Thermoleophilia; order Solirubrobacterales; family Solirubrobacteraceae; genus Palsa-744. The sequence continues at coordinate 4,622 of DAHVAB010000007.1, read as the reverse complement.
TCCGCGTTCAGCCTCTATCTGGCCGAAGCGGATGTGCACGACGCCGAGCGGATCCTGCCGATCGTCTTCGTCGCCGTCTTCTCCACGGTCGTGCTCTACGGGCTCACCGCGCCCCCGCTGGCACGCATCCTCGGTCTGGCCGGCGCCGGCTCGCCGGTCGTGCTGATCGTCGGCGCCAAACCGCTGGCCCTCGCGATCGCACGCGTCCTGGCGAATGCCGGCGTGCGAGTGCGCCTGTGGACCGACAGCCCCGAGGAGCAGGCGGCTGCCCGCGATGCCGGCCTGCAGGCGGCACCGGTGCCGCTCGGGGTGGACGTGGAGGGCCTTCAGGCCGAGCTTGAGGAGGTGAGCAGCGCTCTGGTGATCACCGCAAGCGATCAGTTCAACGCGCTCGCCGCCTACGAGCTGCGCCAGGAGCTCGGCCACCACCACGTATACAGGCTCGCGCCGAGCGAACCGCCCGCCATTCCGCTCCCGCCCCATGCGGAGGGGCGCGTGCTCTTCTCGAACGCTCTCAGCTTCCCGGAGCTGAGCCGCCGGATCGCCGCAGGCGCCGAGCTGATAGAGCGTACGGCCGCTGAGCTCGCGGCCGCAGCGGACGGCCTGACGCCCCTCTTCGTCCTGCCGAGCAGCGGGGAGCTCCATGTCCTGACAGCGGCCGGCCCGGCCGATGCGCCCGCCGACAGTCGGGTCATTTGCCTGCGCTCTTCTTCGGCTTCGGCGTCTTCTTGACCACCTAGCGGCGTCCGCTCTGCGTGACGATCTTCCTCTGCGTGACTTTCACAACCGGCTTCAACGTCCCCGTGCGCGCGCGGCCGCTGCCTGCGAGCCGCGGCCGCGGTCAGCGCGCGATCGGCGGAGCGTGCGGGCACCGAGCAACCGCCTGCGACCGGTCGACCGTCGAGGTGTAGGATCGTCCGCATGGCCGCACCCGTCTCATGGCTGGCGATCAAACCGGGGTGGAAGGTGTACGCCTCCGACGGCAGCCGGGTCGGCGAGGTCGACGAGGTGGCCGGCGACGAGCGGCGCGACATCTTCGACGGGATCTCGATCGCAACGAGCGCGCTCGGCCGTCCGATCTACGCGGAGGGCGAGCAGGTCGCACGGATCGAGCAGGACGCCGTGCACCTGAAGATCAGCGGTGAGCAGGCGAGAGGCCTCGCCGAGTACCTGGAGCCGGCCAGCAGCGAGCAGATCGAGCCGGACGACCATCGCGGCGCCGGTGAGAGCATCGCCGCCGGGCTGCGCGAGATGGAGGGCAGGATCGCGGCACCGACCCAGCGCCACGAGCACGAGGCGAACCTGCTGACCCGGATCGCCCTCTTCTTCCGGCGGATGCGAGGCAAGTAGGCGCAAGCGGGACCGGCCCGACCTCGGGCGCCGATGGAGTGCCGCCCGCGCCGGCGCGCAGCCGAGCGCGAGGTGATCCGGACGCGACTTCGGGGTAGCCTGAGACCGAGAGCGATGGCGCAGCACTATCAGCGACCCGGCTGGTTCACCAGGCACGTGTTCAACCCGTTCGTGGAGGTGCTCACCCGCACCGGCGTGAGCGTCGCCGGCTCGCGGGTGCTGGAAGTGCGGGGCCGCCGCAGCGGCCAGTGGCACAGCACGCCCGTCAACCTGCTCAGCTTCAACGGCGCACGCTACCTCGTCGCGCCGCGCGGCCACACCCAATGGGTGAAGAACCTGCGCGCGAGCGGTGAGGGCCGCCTGCGATCCGGCCGCCGCTGCGAGCCGTTCACCGCGATCGAGGTGCCTGACGACCAGAAGGCGGCGCTGCTGCGCGCCTACCTGCAGCGCTGGAAGTGGGAGGTCGGCGCCTTCTTCGGCGGGGTCGGCCCCGACTCCGGCGAGGAGGAGCTGCGACGCATCGCCCCCGATCACCCGGCGTTCCGGATCGAGGCTCCGCAGCGGCCGCCCGCCTCCGGCGGCTGAGCCCGTCCTGCCGCACGCATCCCGGTCGCCCCCACGCCGACCTCAGATCCGCTCGCGCCCAACGCCTCGCATCTGGTCCGACCCTCCTCCACGCCGGGGCAACGGCCCGATCCGCCCCCCGTGGCCGCTAGCGTGAGATCACCATGTCTGCCGGCGGCCACCCGTCAGCTCAGCCGCACCCGATGCGGCCGGCGATGGACGGGCGCGAGCGGGAGCGGCGCTACCTGCCCCTCTTCTGGCGGGTGCTCGCGGTGAACGCCGTGCTCGTCCTGGGGATGGGCGTAGTCACCTTCGCGGTGCTGCCGGATCGGTTCGCCAAGCTGGCGCCGGCCGAGGTGGCCGTGCTCGCGATAGCGCTCCTCGCGACCCTGACGGCGAACACGATCCTCCTGCGTCGGGCTCTCCTGCCGCTGCGCCAACTGGCGCTGCTGATGAGCCGTGTCGACCCGCTGCGACACGGCGTCCGAGCGACGGTGCCGAGCGCGCCCTCGGAGGTCGCCGACCTGGCGGTCGCCTACAACGAGATGCTCGACGACCTGGAGTCCGAGCGGCGAGAGAGCACCAGCCGCGCGCTCGCCGCGCAGGAGTCGGAGCGGCTGCGCGTGGCCCAGGAGCTGCACGACGAGGTCGGCCAGACGCTGACCGCCGTCCTGCTCGGGCTCGCCGGTCTGGAGCGCGACGCCCCGGAGGGGCTGCACCCCCAGATCGCCGCGACGACCGAGACCGCGCGCGAGAGCCTGGAAGCGATCAGGCGCATCTCCCAACGGTTGCGTCCAGAGGCCCTCGACGATCTTGGCCTGCCCGGCGCGATCGCCGTGCTCTGCGAGCGGATCGGGCAGGCCGCCGGGATCGGCGTCGAGCCCGCGATCGAGCAGCGGCTGCCCGCCCTGCCGGCCGAGACCGAGCTCGTCATCTACCGGGTCGCCCAGGAGGCGCTGACCAACGCGGTCCGTCACTCCGGCGCGCGCCACGCCTCGCTGTCGCTGCGCCGGACCGGCGCCGGGGTCGTGCTGACCGTGTCCGACGACGGCCGCGGCATCCAGACGGCGGAACGGCGGCGCAACGGCGGCCTGCAGGGAATGCAGGAGCGCGCCGACCTCATCCACGCACGGCTCGAGCTCGTCAGCCGGCCCGGCACCACCATACGGCTCGCCGTCCCGGCATGACGGTCGGCGATACCGACCCCGCGCGGCCGCAGATCGCCCGCCGGCCCCGAACCGGCACCACCATACGACTCGCCATCCCGGCATGACGGTCGGCGATACCGATCCCGAACGGTGGGTTAACCACCTACAGACTCCGCCGGCGCCGAACCATCATGGTCCTTGATGTCCTCGCAGACGCCCTCCCCCGGCTACTCCGAGCATCGACCGGCCCGCCCGATTGGGCTGGTGCTCGTCGACGACCACCCCGCGGTGCTGCGGGGGCTGGCAGACCTGCTCGACGGCGAGCCGGGAATCGAGGTGCTGGGCACCGCGGAAAGCCAGGCGCAGGCGCTCGATCTGATCGGCCGTCTGAAGCCGGACTCGGCGATCGTCGACTTTCACCTGGCCAACGAGAACGGCCTCGACCTCACCCTGAAGCTGGACAGCCTCCCGGACGGCCCTCACGTGATCGTCTACTCGGCCTTCCCAGGCGCCTCCCTGCTCGCCGCGTCCTGCGTGGCCGGCGCATCCGCGGTGATCGCCAAGCACAGCCTCGCCCACGAGCTCTCCGACGCGATCCGGGCGGCCCGCGACGGCCGCCGCACGATGCCCCACCTCTCCCGCGCCGAGCTCTCCGCGCTGGCGAGCCGCCTCCCCTCGGAGGATCGGGCACTGCTCGACATGCTCACACGCGGCATGAGCGCCGGGCAGATCGCCGAGACGCTGCACGTCTCCGAGCAGAGCCTCCATGAGCGCCGGCGCGAGATCATCCACGCGCTGACCGACCGCAGCCACGCTGCGCTCAGCGCGATGCAGGGACCGGCGCTGCACTACTCCACGCGGCGATCGAGCTGATCGCGGGCAACCCAGTCCCTACACTCCGGGGATGCACGCAGCCTTCCTTGCAGTCGTGCTGGGCGGACCGCTCGCGATCTGCATAGTCGCCGTGATCGGCGCCCACTTCCACGACCGCGACAACGACACGCTGCTCGGGCTCGGCCCATCCACCCCGCCGGACGCCGAGCACGTCCGCACCGCGCGGGAGCTCGAGGACATGCTTGGCGCGGTGAACCGCTACCGGCGCCGGCGCGGCGCATCCGAGCGGTCTCTCGACGAGATCATCGAGTAGCCGCGGAGGCCGCGGGGCTCAGGGGAGCGCTCTCACGGGCGGCAAGAGTCGCGCGGGCGACGATGGCGCGCTCAATCCCTCTCCTCTCGGGGCGCTCCCATCGCGTGATAGCCGCCATCCACGTGCAGGATCTCGCCGGTGATCCGCCGGGCCAGCGGCGAGAGCAGGAAGCAGGCCGCGTCGGCGACCGGCTCCGGGTCGCCCGGATCCCACGGCAGCGGCGCCGTCTGCGACCAGGCGGCGGCCAGCTCGCCGAAGCCGGGGATCCCGCCGGCCGCGAGCGTCTCGATCGGACCGGCCGAGACCAGGTTGACCCTGATCTCCTCCGCGCCCAGGTCCCGCGCCAGGTACCGCGCGACCGCCTCCAACGCCGCCTTGGCCTCCCCCATCCAGTCGTAGGCTGGCCAGGCGCG
>DAHVAB010000079.1 GCA_027314825.1 Solirubrobacterales bacterium | reverse complement strand
GCGCGTGGATTTGCCCTCCGGGGGCTACCTGGTGGTCGAGTGCACCGAGGCGCTGACGGTGATCGACGTCAACTCGGGCAGCTTCACGGGCGGCAAGGGGGCCTCGCTGGAGGACACGATCACCAGGACCAACCTGGAGGCGGCCGAGGAGGTCGTCAAACAGCTGCGCCTGCGTGACATAGGCGGGATCATCGTCATCGACTTCATCGACATGGCCAGGGCGCGCAACCGCGATGCGGTGATGAAGACGCTGCGCAAGTGCCTGGACGAGGATCGCACCAAGACCTTCACCGCCGAGATATCCAAGCTCGGCCTCGTGGAGATGACCCGCCAGAACGTGACGGAGGGGGTGCGCGAGATCATGACCCGGCGCTGCCCCACCTGCGAGGGCGAGGGCGTGATCCGCTCCGAGGAGACGTTCGCGATCGACTTCGAGCGGCGCCTGCGGACGATCGCCCTCGAGCACGCGGAAGTGGAGGCGTTCCTGGTCCAGATCAACCCTCGGGTGACCGCGGAGATCACCGGCAACGGCGCGCATGTGCTGCACGAGCTGGAGCGGGAGACCGGCAAGACCTTCCACTTCGAGGGCTCCGAAGGGCTGCCCCTGGAGCATTTCGCGATCACCTTCCAGGGCACCCGGGAGGAGGTGGAGGAGCGGGCCTTGCCGTTCAAGGAGGGCGACGAGGTGCTTGTGGAGATCGTCGAGCCGCACATGTACGACGCCGACGACGCGGTGGCCAAGCTCGACGGCTACATCATCTCGATCGCCGGCGCCGGGGATCATGTCGGCGAGAAGCGGATGGTGAGGATCTCCCAAGCCGGGCGCACGGCGGCGAGGGCGCTGCTGCTCGACGAGAAGGGCGAGGTGGTCACTCCCGCACCGCGCGACTCGCGGGCCCGGGGCACACGCTCGCGCAAGCGTCGCTCGACGGGACGCTCGGCGGCGGGGTCGGCGGCCTCCTCCTCTCCCTCCTCCTCCGGGGTCGCCGCGGCCGACGGCCCGGGCGGCACGGAGCCTCTCGGGCCATCGCAATCGACCAACGGCACCGCGTCCGGGGTCCTCGCGCGCGAGTCGGAGGATCAGGATGGGCCGGCGGCGGCGCAGCGGAAGGGCGCGGATGGCGATGCCGCGGACGGCGCTAACGCCGTGGACCGCGCCGATGCCGCCGATGGCCTACAATCGGAGCCTCGGCGCCGTACACGCAGAGGTGGACGGCGCCGTTCGGCTGCGAAGGAGCCCGCGGGCGCCGACTGAGGCGTGCCGGCTCTACGCGGTCGGATCCTTCTTCAGCGGAATCGGAACAGGACATGTACGCGATCGTCAAGACCGGTGGCAAGCAGTACCGGGTGGAGCCCGGCCAGCGTCTGCTGGTCGAGCGGCTCCCCGCCGCGGAGGGCGACACCGTGTCGCTGCAGCCGTTGATGTACCGCGCCGATGAGGTCGTCTGCGACGGCGACGCTCTCGCGAATGTGAAGGTCTCCGCCAGGGTGCTGGCGCACGAGCGCGGGCAGAAGCTGCGGGTATTCAAGTTCAAGCCCAAGCGCGGCTACCGGCGGCGTACCGGCCATCGCCAGGAGCTCACCAGGATCGAGGTCACCGATATCGCGATCGCCGGCGCCGGCAAGGCCGCGAAGGCGAAGGCGGCCGGCGCGGGTAAGCCTGAGGAGGGCGGCAATGGCTCATAAGAAGGGGCTCGGCTCGAGCCGCAACGGACGCGAATCGAACGCCAAGCGGCTGGGCGTGAAGACGTTCGCAGGCAAGACGGTCTCCGGAGGCGAGATCATCGTCCGCCAGCGTGGCACGACGTTCAAGCCGGGCGAGGGTGTCGGGATAGGAAAAGACGACACGTTGTACGCCAGGCGTGCGGGCACCGTCTCCTTCACACGCGGGCGCCGTGGCCGAGTAGTCAACATCGTCGGCGACGCATAGGGCCCGCTTGCTCTACGACCGCGCCCGGATCGAAGTGCGGGCGGGAGCGGGAGGCGACGGCTGCGTCAGCTTCCGGCGCGAAGCGCACGTGCCGCGGGGCGGCCCGGACGGTGGCGACGGCGGGCACGGGGGCAACGTGGTGCTGCTGTGCGATGAGAGCCTCCGCGACCTGTATGCGCTCAAGCGCAGCCCCCACAGGCGGGCGCCGCGCGGCCGCCACGGACAGGGAGCGCTGCGCCAGGGCGCCGACGGCGAGGATCTCCTGATCAGGGTGCCGCCCGGCACAGCCGCGGAGGGCGTGGACGGCGATCTCGCCGGCCGGCGCTTCGAGCTCATGCGCGACGGGCAGAGGGCCGTGCTGGCAGCCGGCGGGTCCGGTGGGCACGGCAACAAGCATTTCGCGACGCCCACCAGGCAGGCACCCCGCTTTGCCGAGCGCGGTCTGCCCGGCGAGGAGGGCGAGGTCCATCTGCAGCTGCGACTGCTGGCCGATGTGGGGCTGGTCGGGCTGCCGAACGCGGGCAAGTCATCGCTGCTGGCTCGGCTCACCAGGGCGGCTCCGAAGGTCGCCGCCTATCCGTTCACGACGCTCGAGCCGGTGCTAGGGGTGTTGGAGTCCGAGCACCGGCAGCTCGTGATCGCGGACATCCCCGGACTGATCGAGGGGGCGAGCGACGGCGCCGGGCTCGGCCACGACTTCCTCTCCCACGTCGAGCGCTGCCAGCTGCTGGTTCATGTTCTGGACGTGGCCCCGTCGCTCACCGGCGGCGAGCAGGCTGATCCTCTCGCCAACTTCGAGACGATCGAGCGTGAGCTGGCCGCCCACGACCCGCGCCTTGCGGCGCTGCCGCGCGTGCTCGCGCTCTCCAAGGTCGATCTGCTGGAGGCGGATCGCGCGCGGGAGGCTCTCGCGCACTGGTCACGGCGCCTGGACGGCGTGCCGGTGATCGCGACCTCCAGCGCGACGGGCGCCGGCCTGGACGAGCTGAAGGCGCAGCTGATGCGGCGGCTGCCCGCCGGCGCCGAGCGAGCCGCGGCAGGAGGGCCTGCGAGGAGCGGCTCCGGCGGCGAGCAGCTCGCCGAGCACATGGTCTACCGCCCCGGTGAGCGCAGCGGGTTCTCGGTGCAGCGCACCGGCCCGGGCTCGTTCGCGGTGCGCGGCCGCGGCATAGAGCGTCTGGTGAAGCGGTTCGATGCGTCCAATGAGGACGCGATGGACTACCTGGAGGCCCGCCTGCGCCGGATCGGCGTGATCGCGGCGCTGGAGGATGAGGGGTTCCAGCCGGGAGATGAGATCGAGATCGCGGGCACCGTCTTCGAGCTCGATCCGGGCGATGCCGGCTGAGAAGGATCTACTCTGCTGTCTGCGATGAGACGGCGCGTGGTCATAAAGCTCGGCTCCAGCATCGTCGCCGGTGGAGCAGCCGACGCTTCGGCCGATCGTGATGCCGAGGTGCTCGGGCGCATCTGCGACGCGGTCGCGGCTCAGCACTCCGGTGGGCGGGATGTCGTGATCGTCACCAGCGGCGCGATCGCGAGGGGCGTGCGCGCGATGGGACTGCCGGCCAGGCCGGCGGCGATCGAGGAGCTGCAGGCCGCCTCCGCCGTGGGACAGGGCCGCCTCTATCGGGTCTATGACGAGCTGCTGCGCCGTCGCGGCGTGCACAGCGCGCAGGTGCTGCTCACGTTCGGGGATATGGCGGCGCGCACCAACTACGTCAATGCGCGTCGCACCCTGAGAAAGCTGCTGGACTGGCGGGTGGTGCCGGTGATCAACGAGAACGATACGACCGCCACCGACGAGATCTCCTTCGGCGACAACGACTTCCTGGCCGCCCAGGTCGCGATCCTCACCTCCGCCGACCTGCTGCTGCTGCTCACCGACACCGATGGGCTGCATACGGCCGACCCAAGGCGCGATCCGCACGCGACGCTGATCGGGGAGGTCTCGGACTTCGAGGCGCTCGGCAAGATCGAGGTGGGCCGCACCACCTCGCCGCTGGGCTCCGGCGGAATGCGCTCGAAGGTGCTCGCCGCCGAGATGGCGACGGCGGCCGGGATCCGGACGGTGATCTGCAACGGCCTGGCCGAGGGCGTGCTGGAGCGGGCGCTCGCCGGCGAGATGGTGGGCACGAGCTTCCCGCCGCGCGCCTCCCGCTACTCCTCCTTCAAGCTGTGGCTCGCCTATGCGAAGCCGAGCCACGGGATCGTGAGCGTCGATGCGGGGGCGGCCGCGGCGCTCAGCGAGAACGGCACGAGCCTGCTGCCCGTGGGCGTGATCGACGGGGAGGGCGCATTCCAGGCCGGGGACGCGGTGGAGATAGTGGCCGAGGCGGGGACGCTCGCGAAGGGGATCTCCAACTATTCGGCCGAAGAGCTGCGGAGCATCATGGGCATGAAGACCCGCGCGGTGCGCGAGCTGATGCCGGAGGCGGCGCCCGAGGCGGTGCACCGCGACTACATGGTCCTCCAGGAGAGGCCGCCGCGCCGCTCGTGAGCGTTGCTGGGCTCACGCGGCCCGTTGCGCGCCGTGCGCGGGCCTCGACGGCCGCGCCCCGGCCCGCGATGGCTCCGGTCGCTCCCGAGCGCCTATCCTTGCAGCGATGAGCACTGCGACTGCGAGCACGGTGGCGGACACTTGCGCGGCGGCGAAGACGGCCGCTCGGACGCTGGCGAGCATGCCGAGCTCGACCAAGGACGCGGCCCTGGAGGCTATTGCGCAGGAGTTGCTTTCCCGCGAGGAGGAGATCCTGCAGGCTAACGCCGAGGACATGCGGGCCGGCCGGGAGGCTGGTCTCTCCGAGGCGTTGCTGGACCGCCTGATGCTCGATCGTCAGAGGCTGGGCGGGATCGCGGCCGCTCTGCGGGATGTGGCCGCGCTGCATGACCCGGTCGGGGAGGTGGTGGAAGGAGGAAGGCTCGCCAACGGGTTGAGCGTGCGGAAGGTGAGGGTGCCGCTCGGCGTGGTCGCAGTCGTCTATGAGGCGCGACCGAATGTCACGATCGACGCGACCGCGCTCTGCCTGAAGTCCGGCAACGCGATCGTGCTGCGCGGCTCCTCGACGGCCTCCTCCTCCAACGCAGTCCTCGCCGCGATCGCCTCGCAGGCGGCGCAGCGCGCGGGACTGCCCGCCGGATGCATCGGGCTGCTCGGCGGCGGCCGGGAGGAGCTGGCCGAGCTGGCCACGCAGACCGAGACGGTGGATTTGATCATCCCGCGAGGGGGGGAGGGCCTGAAGAAGGCGCTCTCCGAGGTGGCGACCGTGCCGGTGATCTATGCGGCCTCCGGCAACTGCCACGTCTATGTCGATCGGGGCGCGGAGCTGCAGATGGCGCGGGCGATCGTGCTCAACGCGAAGGTCCAGCGCCCGGGGGTGTGCAATGCCGCCGAGACGCTGCTGGTCGATGAGGCGGTCGCCGAGCGCTACCTGCCGCCGATCGCGGAAGATCTCCTGGCTGCCGGCGTCAGCCTGCATGTGGACGAGGCCGGGCGTGCGCTCGCCGGGAGCCTCGCGGAGAGGATGGCGCCGGCGAGCGAGGAGGACTGGGCGACCGAGTACCTGGAGATGACGATGGCGGTGCGGGTGGTCGATGGCGTACAGGAGGCGATCGAGCACATCTCGCGCTACGGCTCGGGACACTCGGAGGCGATAGTGACTGGCGATCTGGCGGCGGCCAGGGCCTTCCAGGTGGGCGTCGACGCCGCCTGCGTGTACGTCAATGCCTCGACGCGGTTCACCGACGGCGGCGAGCTGGGGATGGGAGCCGAGATCGGCAACTCCACCCAGAAGCTGCATGCCAGAGGACCGATCGGGCTGCGGGAGCTGTGCGCTGTGAAGTATCTGGTCGAGGGCGACGGCCATATCCGTGGATGAACGCCCCGCCGTCGCCGGCGGCGCACCCGCACCGCGATCGGTCGGAATCCTCGGCGGCACGTTCAACCCGCCCCATCTCGGCCACCTCGCGCTCGCGCGGCACGCGCTGCGGGAGGCGGGTCTCGACGCGGTTTGGCTGATGCCGGTCCGCACGCCTCCCCACAAGCAGCCCGAGCCTGGGCTGGCCGGCGCCGAGCAGCGCCTTGCGATGTGCAGGCTGGCGGCAGAGGGGATCGCCCGCCTGCACGCCAGCGAGCTGGAGGTCGAACGGATGGGCCCGTCCTATACGGCGGATACCCTCGATCAGATCCACGAGCAGAAACCGGAGATTCGCTTGACACTCATCCTCGGTGCCGACATGGCGCTGACCCTGCCGCAATGGCGCCGCCCGCACCGGATCGTGGAGCTGGCCGACCTGGCCGTCGCTGAGCGCGGCGGGGTCGGACGCGACCGGGTGATGGAGTCGCTGCGCGAGCTGCGCGTGGAGTCCGGCCGCGTTCGCTTCCTGGCGATGCCGGAGGTTGCGATCTCCTCCTCGCTGATCCGCGAGCGGATCGAGCGGGGCCTGGCCGTGGATGAGCTCGTGCCGGGCGCGGTCGCGCGCTACATCGCCGAGCAGCGGCTCTACATGGGGCTGGCGGCATGAGCGCGGCCGAGCGGCGGCTGAACGTGGGGCTGGCGGCATGAGCGCGGCCGAGCGGCGGCTGAACGTGGGGCTGGCGGCATGAGCGCGGCCGGGCGCAGGGAGGGCATGGATCCGCAGCGGCTGCTCGGAGAGATCACGCGCCTGGCGAGCGAGCGCAAGGCGATCGACGCGGTCGCGCTCGACATGCGTGAGGTGGCCGGATATACCGACTGGTTCCTGATCTGCACCGGCAACAGCCACAGGCAGGTGAAGGCGATCCACGACGCGATCCTGGAGGGCATGAAGCACGAGCACGGATTGCTGCCGCGCCGCGTCGACGGCGTGGCGCAGGGCGAGTGGGTGCTCATGGACTACCTGGACGTGGTCGTCCACATCTTCACCCCGAGGATGCGCGACTATTACCGCCTGGAGCAGCTGTGGGGCGAGGCGCCGGCGCGCGCGGCAGAGGGTGGCTGAGGCTCTGGCGCCGGGCCGTCAGGTCCCCGAGAGCGCCTTCAACGGCTTCATCCGGGTGACCCGCCAGGCCGGGTAGATGCCGCCGAGGACGCCGATCGCCACCCCGACGAGCAGTCCACGACCGAGCGCCCACGCGGTGAACGAGGGTGTCACGTAGGAGCCGACCCCGAGCACCCGGACGAGCAGGTCGCCGCCGACCACGCCGAGCAGCAGGCCGAAGGCTGCGCCGAGCAGGCTGACCGCGATGCCCTCGCCGAGGATCAGTGCCGCGATCCGGCCGGAGGACCAGCCGACGGTGCTGAGCAGGCCGAGCTCGCTCTGGCGCTCGATGAACGAGAGCGCCATCGTGATGGTGACGCCGATCGCGCCGACGATCAGGGCGATCACCACGATCACAAGGATCGCCTTGGAGATCAGGGTGCTGTTCGCGCCGGCGCGCAGGGCCTGCTGCGGGGTGGAGATCACCTGGGTGCCGGGGAATTCCCGCTCGATCGACTTCGTGGCTTCTGCAGCGCTCGTGGCGGCGGAGAGGTTGACGACGATGTTGGTCTCCTCGGCCGGCCGCCCCGTCAGCCGGCGGGCGCTCGCCAGCGCCATGACCGCTCCGGAGTCCTCGAAGAAGATGCCGGTGTGGTAGATGCCGGCGACCCGGAACGGCCTGCCGTGGACCGTGAGCGTCCCGCCCGGGGCGAGGTGCATGTGGGCGGCGAGGCGGTCGCCGAGGAGGATGTCGCCCGCCCCGAGCTCGCGCCGGCCGTCCACGATCACGAGCCTCCGGGCGAAGAATCCGCTCGGCTGGGCGCCGAAGACGACGGCGCCGGGCTGCGGCCTCACCGCTTCGACCATCAGCAGCAGCGGCGTCGCGTCCTGCACGTAGGGCTTGCGCTGCAGGCGCGCGACCAGCGATGCGGGCAGCAGCGAGGTCGTCGGATCGGAGACGTTGGCCTGGAAGACGCCGAGGTCCGAGCCACCGAGGTGGGTGAGCTCGGCGGCCGTGTTGCTGAGGCCCTGCGTGAAGGAGAGCAGGGCGACGATGGTGGCGACTCCCACCGCGATCCCGGCGGCGGTGAACGCCGTCCTGCTCGGCCGGCGGCGCAGGTTGGTGAGGATCATCATCAGCACGGCCGGACCGTTCCTATCTCCACCCTTATGCGCCTTCCTCCACGATCTGGCCGTCGATCAGCGTGATCGTCCGGTCGGCCCGCGGCCCGATGGCGAGGTCATAGCTGACGACGATCAGCGTCGTGCCGAGACGATCGCGAAGGTCGAAGAGGAGGTCGAGCACGCGCTCGGAGGTGACGGAGTCGAGGGCGCCGGTCGGCTCGTCGGCGAGCAGCAGGCGCGGCTCGTTGGCGATCGCGCGCGCGACGGCGACCCGCTGGCGCTCGCCGCCGGAGAGCTGTGAGGGCAGATGCTCGGCCCGGTCGGCCAGGCCGACCTGCTCCAGCAGGGAGCGCGCCCGCCGCCGCCGCTCGGCGGGGCGAAGGCCCGCCCCCAGCAGCGGCACCTCTACGTTCGCCTGCGCGGTCAGCGGATCGAGCAGCAGGTGGCGCTGGAAGACGAAGCCGACGACGTCGCGGCGCACGTGGGCGGGGTGGCGGCGCGTCCAGATCGGCTCGCCGTCGATCAGCACCCGGCCGGCGTCGGGCTGCTCCAGGCCGCCGATCAGTGCCAGCAGCGTGCTCTTGCCCGACCCGGAGCGCCCGGAGATGACGATCGCTTCGCGGGAGCCGACCGCCAGCGAGACGTCCGTCAGTGCGGGGACCCTGCCGAAGCGCTTGCTCACGCCCTCCACGACGACCGCGGCGCCTGCGGGGTCGCTCACGGTGCGCTGCTCACTTTTGCACCTTGATCGGGTAGTCGAGGTAGAAGGTCGTGTCGCCGGCGGTGATGAGCGCCCTGAAGGTGAGCGGGTAGCCGACCGACTTCGCGGGCCAGCGGGAGACGTCGGAGAAGTTCCCGGTGAAGCTGTAGTTTGCGCGTTTTTCGACGACCTGGCCGCCGAAGAGGTAGTCGTAGGTGACTTTCGCCTTCACCGGTT
>DAHVAB010000078.1 GCA_027314825.1 Solirubrobacterales bacterium | reverse complement strand
TCAAGTCGATTCTGGGGTGGAGATGTGGTTTGGTTGGTGGTTGCGCACGGGCGATCGCCCCCCGTCGGTGGGGGGTCGGATGACTGCTGGCTGGGGGGGCTCCGGGGAGCCCGGCGGCAGCGAATATAGCCGACGTCGGGAGGGGTGCAGGCGGGGGTCGTGGTCGCTCGCCGCAAATGGCGGGAAAAATCGGGGAGCTGCGCCGAGAGGTGAGATGGGCGCTCGCCGAGTCGCCGTCGCGGAGGCTCTGTGAGGAGGGGTGGCGGGGGTGGCGAGGGGCGGTGGCGCCGGGCAGGTGAGCGGCGGGGCTATACTGCGCCTGTTGGCGGCTGCCGGCGGGCCATCTGGCGATGGGCCGCGTGGCCGCGGGCGCGATCGAGGACAGAGACGATGAAGCGGACCTACCAGCCGAAGAAACGCAAGCGAGCGAAGACGCACGGGTTTCGTGCGCGGATGCGCACGCGCGCGGGCCGGATTACGCTCAAGCGCCGGCGGGCCAAGGGACGCAAGCGCCTCTCTGCGTGACGGCGCTGGGATGAAGCCGCGCCAAGCACGTCGCGGTCGGCTCACGCGCAGCGCCGAGTTCGAGCGCGTGTACCGTCATGGTTCCTCGTCGGCGAGCCGGCACCTGGTGCTCTACAGCTTTCCGAACCCGGCGGCGCAGCAGCCGCGGGTGGGGCTCTCGGTGTCGCGACGGGTGGGTGGCGCCGTGGAGCGCAACCGGGTCAAGCGAGTGCTGCGAGAAGCGGTCGTCGGGATGAGCGAGAGGCTGCGTGGCGGGGATGACATCGTCGTCGTGGCGCGTCCGCCGTTGCTGGAGCTCGCGCAGAGCGAGGGCCTCGCGGGCGTTCAGAGCGCGCTCGCCGAGCTGCTCGGGAAGGCTGGGCTGCTGCGGGATGACGCAGAGATGGCGGAGGCGGCATGAGCGGCGGCGCCGTGGCGGCGATCCGCTCTGCCCCGCCGGCGCTGGCCAGAGGCGCTCGCTCGCTCTGGCGCCTGCTGGTGCGCGGCGCGCGCGCGGCGGCTCTGGCGCCGATCCAGATCTACAGCTGGCTGATCTCGCCCGCGCTGCCGAGGCGCTGCCGCTACGAGCCGACCTGCTCTGCATATGCGGTGCAGGCGGTGCGGCGCTTTGGGGTGCTGAGGGGGTTTATGCTGGCCGTCTGGAGGCTTCTGATGTGCACCCCGTTCAGCGATGGCGGGTACGATCCGGTGGAGGCTCAGCGGCTGTTCAAGGCCGAGCGGCATGCGGGCGGCTGAGAAGCGCTGCGCCGCCGGTCGGCGGGGGCGGGTCGGCCCGGGCCCCGGCTGGCGGGACGGCCCGCTAAGAGGCGGCGGGCGGCAGCCGCACCCAGGATTTGAGGTCCCCTCCAAGATGAACTTCCCAGCGAGCAGATTCGGTGAGTGGCAGAGCGCTACGCGCTCGGCGCGAGCGACGGCGCCGCACCCCCACACGGGCGGGGTGCGGCGATGATCCACGCCCTGGTCGCCGCGAACATCATCGAAAGCGCGTTCTCGCCGCTGATCAGCCTCTTCCAGGCGATCATGGTCTTCATCCACGAAAACATCGTGGGCGGGAGCTGGGGGATCGCGATCGTGGGGCTGACCGTGGTCGTGCGGGCGGTGATGCTGCCGCTGACCTTCAAGCAGTACCACTCGATGCAGCGCCTGCAGCAGCTGGCGCCGCAGATGAAGGCGATCCAGGCGAAGTACAAGGAGGACAAGCAGCGCCAGCAGCAGGAGCTGATGAAGTTCTATCAGGAGAACAAAATAAACCCGTTTGCGTCCTGCCTGCCATTGGTGCTGCAGCTGCCGGTCTTCATCTCGCTGTTCTACATGCTGAGGGCCGACCTGAAGAAGCACATCTGCGGGACCGAGCTGCTGAGCCACTACGAAAAGGCGCATCCCGGGACGACGGTGCACGCGATCGCGCAGCTTCCCGCGAAGTTCGTGGAAAACACGAGCTGCGAACAGGTGGCGCCGCACTCGGCCAAGTTCCTGTTCATCCCGGACATCACCAACCACGCCAGCGGCATCGTCCTGATCGTCCTGCTCGTGCTCTACGTCGGCTCTCAGCTGGGGTCGACGATGCTGATGAGCGCGACCGCGGACAAGAACCAGCGCCGCCTGATGATGCTGCTGCCGCTGGTCTTCGTGCTGTTCATCTTCAAATTTCCGGCCGGCCTGCTCGTGTACTGGATCACCACCAACCTCTGGACGGTGGCCCAGCAGTACTACATAAAGAGGCGCGTCGGCCAACCGCCGCTGCCGGCCTCCGGCGTCACCGGACCCGGTGATGGCGGCGGTGGCGGCAAGGGCGGCGGCGGGGCCGGCGGGAGCGGCACGGGCGGCGGCGGATCTGGATCGCCTGGTGGCGAGGGCGGCGCGGAGCCCGCGGGAGGGCCGCGCGGGCGGCGACGGCGGAAGCTGGAGCCGGCTCTGGCCGGCGGCACGCCGCCGGCCCGGCCGCCACAGCCGCCCAGAAAGAAGAAGAAGCGATCGGGGAAGAGAAGATGAGCGAGGAATCGAGCGCGGAGCTGCGCGCGGTGCTGGAGGAGATCGCAGACGCGATCGGCCTCGACGTGGATGTGGATGTGCAGAGGGACGGCGATGTGCTGATCGGGTGCTTCGAGGGCGAGGACGTCGGCCCGCTCATCGGCCGCCACGGGCAGACGATCGACGCGATTCAGCACCTGGCGCAGAGGATCGTCTTCAAAGCGGGGCCGGGCGATACGCGCATCGTGGTGGATGCCGGCGGTTACCGGGAGCGGCGCAGCGAGGCTCTCTGCCGGCGTGCGGACGGAGCGGCCGATGAAGCGGTGAGGGAGCGGCGGGAGGTCGCGCTCGATCCGATGCCGGCAGCCGATCGGCGGGTCGTCCATGAGTACCTGCGCGAGCGTGGGGATGTGAGCACGCACAGTGAGGGCGATGAGCCGGAGCGGTACCTGGTGGTTGAGCCGCTGCCGTCCTGAGCCGGCCGGCCGGCCGGCTGGCTGGGACTGTTTTACGTGAAACGTGGGGCCACCGATCTGCGGCTCGCGAGCCTGCGCGAGCGTTACCGGTTGGACGAGGCGCAGTGTTGGCGTCTTGCGTCGGTGCTGGACACGATCGTCGCCGATGAGCGCGCGCCGACGACCGTGCGAGAGCCCGAGCAGGTCGCGCAGACGCATCTCGCGGACTCGCTCGTGGCGCTCGAGGTCGAGAAGCTTCGCCAAGCGAGCAACGTGGCGGACCTCGGCGCCGGCGCCGGCTTTCCGGGTCTGCCCCTCGCGATCGCGTTGCCGGGGGCCAATGTGCGGCTGCTGGAGAGCCAGGCCAAGAAGTGCAGGTTCCTGCGGCGCCTGGTCGCGGCCGCCGGGGTGGACAACGCGCACGTGGTCGAGGGCAGGATCGAGGAGCTCTCGGATGGCGCCGGCGCTCACGATGCGGTGGTGGCGCGGGCACTGGCGCCGCAGGCCGTGGTGCTGGAGTATGCGGCGCCGCTGCTAGAGCTGGAAGGGATCCTGGTCGATTGGCGCGGAAGGCGGGATGCCGCCGACGAGGATGGCGGTGTGCGGGCGGCGGCAGAGCTCGGCATGGAGCGCCTCGAAGTGCGGGAGGTCCGGCCGTTCGCGCAGGCCCGGGATCTGCACCTGCACGTCTTCGTCAAGGTTGCCGAGACCCAGTCGAGGTTTCCAAGGAGGCCGGGAATGGCGCGCAAGCATCCGCTCGGGCGGGCCGCGTCCGGCCGGGCCGGCGGGCGCGGCGAACGGGCCGGCTCGCGAGAGGCCGCACGCACCGGCCAGCCCGGCACGCCAGATCGCCGAGCGGCCGCGAGCACCGGCTCTCCCGACGAGCCAGATCGCCGATCGGCCGGCATCGTTGCGCAGGCCGACCGGGGATCTCGGTAGCTTGCGGGGACCGTTATGGGCAAGGTCTATGCAATCGCGAATCAGAAGGGCGGGGTCGGCAAGACGACCACCGCCGTGAATGTCGGCGCCTGCATCGCGGAGGCGGGGTATCCGACGGTGCTCGTGGATGCCGACCCGCAGGCGAACGCGACCGTCGGGCTCGGCGTGGAGAGGACAAGGACACCTGGGCTCTACGAGGTGCTATCGGGCGATGTGCAGGCCGAGGATGCGCTCACCGAGACGGTCGTTCCCGGACTGATGCTGCTGGCGGCCGGCCCCGGCCTCGCCGGCGCGAACGTGGAGATGCCGCGGCTGGAGGGCTTCGAGCACCGGATGCGGGAGGCGTTGGAGCCGCTGCGCAGCCGCTTCGGGTACGTGCTGCTCGACTGCCCCCCGTCTCTGGGGCCGCTCACCGTAAGCGCGCTGGTCGCCGCCGACAGGATCATCGTCCCCGTGCAGACGGAGTATTACGCCCTGGAGGGCCTCGCCAGCCTTCTGGAGACCCTCGACCGGGTTCAACGTGACCTCAACCCGAGGTTGACTGTTGCCGGGATGCTGCTCACGATGCATGACTCCCGGACCAGGCTCGGACGCGAAGTCGAGGAGGAGGTGCGCCGGCACTTCCCCGACCTGGTATTCGATACCGTCATCCCCCGCAATGTCCGCGTTGGCGAGGCTCCAAGCTACGGTCTGCCGGTTACACATCACGACCCGCACAGCGCGGGGGCGGAGGCGTACTTTGAGCTTGCCAAGGAGGTCGCCGCCCGTGGCTGAGCCGGCCGTCGATCACCCGCTCGCCGTGTCATCGGCCCGGGCTCGTGCCCGAGCACTGCCCCCGAGCCTCTTCCGTGCGAGCGCGCGCCGACGGCCGGATCGGGCGGCCGCGGTCTCGCTGGGGGTGCGGGGATGAGCCCCGCGAGGAGAGGGATGGGTCGCGGGCTAGATGCGATCCTGTCGATCGCGGCGGAGCAGGGTAACGACCATGAGCTGCGCCGGATACCGATCGAGCTGATATCCGCCAACCCGAATCAGCCCAGGCGCCGGTTCGATGAGGAGTCGCTGCAGGCGCTCGCGGTGTCGCTGCGGGAGCGCGGGGTGCTGCAGCCGGTGTTGGTGCGCCCGCAGCCGGGGGGCCGCTACGAGCTGATCGCCGGGGAGCGACGCTGGCGCGCGGCGCAGATCGCCGAGATCGCGGAGATACCGGCGATAGTGCGTCGCCACGACGACGCGGCGACGCTCGAGCTCGCTCTGATCGAGAATATGGCGCGGGAGGACCTCAACCCCGTCGAGGAGGCGAAGGCCGTCGCCGCGCTGGTGGAGGAGCTCGGCCTCACGCGCGAGGAGGTCGGGCTCCGAGTCGGCAGGGGCCGCGTCGCGGTCTCCAACCTGATCCGCCTGCTCGACCTGCCCGACGAGGCGCTCGAGCTGCTGCAGGACGGCTCGCTCACCGAGGGGCACGGGCGCGCGCTGCTGCTCGCCGAAGATCACGCCGACCGCCGCCGGCTCGCCCGCACCGCCGTCGAGGAGGGGCTCTCCGTGCGAGCCGTCGAAGCGCGCGCCCGCGAGCGCAACGGACGGGCCGGGAGGGCGGCCGCCCCCGGCAGCCCCTCGCGGTCGCAGAGCCGGGCGCGCGCCGACCAGCAGGCCGCCTCACTGGAAATATCCGAGCTGCTCGAAAGCGCGCTCGGCGTCGAGGTGAAGGTCGGCGCCGACCGCAGGGGCGGGTACCGCGCCGAGCTCTCCTTCGACTCGCCGGAGCAGGCGGCCGAGCTCGCCGCCCGGATTCGGCCTGCGGCGCCCTGAAGCCGAGCCGGGCGACGCCGCAGCCGCCACGGCCGCCAGACCCGCAGGCCGCCAGACCCGCAGGCCGCTACAGCCGCGAGATTACGAGCCCGATGGCCAGCAGTACCACGGCCGCCGCGGTCGCCTTCAGCGCGGCCTCCATCGGCGCCGCGATCCCGGCCGCGTCGAGCTCAATCTCTGTGCCGTCGCGCAACCGCTGGGTGCCGGTCAGCGCGGCCGTGCGCCTGCGCAGGTCGCGGACCGGGGAGCTGAGGCGCCGCTGGGCGAGGCTCAGCATGAAGCACGCGGCGATCGCCGGCAGCGCCTCCGCGCGCACGCCGCCGGTGCAGGCCCAGTAGCCGACGAGCGCCGGGAAGGCGCCCCAGGCGCCGGCGAACCAGAGATCGGAGTGGAAGCGCCCGCCGAAGAGCTCCAGGTTGTAAGCGACCACGATGAATGCGCCGGCCGCGATCGGCGCCAGCATGCTGAGGCTCACCGTGAGCGCGCCGAACAGGCCGATCGCAACCGCGCCGGCGAGCGATGCTGTGGCGAGCGCCCACAGCGTGCGGTCCGCCAGCCGCGTGCCGAGCGGGCGGCCGTGCAGCTCGTCGAGCGCGTGCGCGCACACTCCCACGCCGAGCAGGAACGCGCCCAGCGTCCACGCCAGACGCCCAGCGTGCAATTGCGGCGCCACGGCCGCCCCGATCGCCACGTAGCTCAGGTGCCATGCCGTGTATGGCGGATGCAGCAGGCTCAGCAGGTCGCGCCAGCCGCCGGGCCGCAGCGCGTAGAAGGCGGGGCGCTCAAGCGGTCTGCCCGCCGCCATCCCCGCTGCCTCTGGTGCCCCACATCACGATCCCGCCGCCGAGGCTCATCGACCGGGCGTGGACATCCTCGATGCCGGCGTCCCTCCACATCCCGAGGAGCCGTTCCAGCGGGTTGCGCTCATAGAAGGACGGGATGCTCGTGGAGAGGAACCGGCCGGTCGCGGCCCACTCACGCGAGACGACCCGGCCGAGCGCCGGCAGCCCGAACGACGTGTAGGCCCGCCACAGCGCGTGCCACAGCGGGATCGGCGGCACCGCGAACTCCAGCGACGCGATCCTGCCGCCGGGCCGCACCACCCTCGCCAGCTCCCGCATCGTGGCGGCCGGGTCGTCGACGTAGCGCAGCAGGTAGGTGAACGTAAGGTGGTCGAATGCGCCGTCGGCGAACGGCAGCCGCTCCGCCTCGCCCTGCAGCAGCTTCACGCGTGCAGCCAGCACGTCGTCGCCCGCCAGCCGTGCCCTCGCCGCCTCGAGCATCTCAGCGCTCTGGTCGAGGCCCGTCACCTCGCAGCCGAAGCGACGCACCAGCGCGGCGGCCACCATCCCCGTCCCGGTGGCCACGTCCAGCACGCGATCGTCGCGTCGCGCCGCGATCGCAGCGACCATCGCCCGTCGCCACCGGGGGTCCTGGCCGAAGCTGAGCACCGCAGCCACCGTGTCGTAGTGGCGCGGCAGCGGCGCGAACAGCTCCCGCGCCGCGCGTTTGCGCGCGCTGGGAGCCTCACCCGCCGGCACCTCCCGGCCTTCCTCTCGTCCCACCCCCCAAGCATCCTCACTCCGGGAGTGATCCGCAAGCGTGACCGGCCGCCGCCGACGCGCTACCATTGCCTGCTGCTGTGGCGCGCTTCGTGCGTGCGCACCGCGATCGTCGCGCAACCCGCGACGGTCCGCGTCGAGCGCAAAGCCGGAGCGCGCCCGGCATACCTGCACGGGCGATTAGCTCAGTCGGTTAGAGCGCTTCTCTGATAAGGAAGAGGTCCCTGGTTCGAGTCCAGGATCGCCCACTGGCGGAACCGTAGCAATAGAGCCAGATTCGGTCGCTCGCGGCGCTTCTGCTCCCCAGTTTTTCGCCGCCGCAAACGGCTCGTCTGCCAATATCTGCCAATTGAGACGGTGCTTGCCCTCGGTCCTCTGCATCCTCCGTGCCCTCTGACGGCCACCTCCGCGTTCGAGTTGGCTATCGTGAGATCTGTGGAGCCTCGCAGCGATCGACTCGGCAGCCTGAGACGCCATACGGTGTCGCCGGCAGCCGTGCGATGATCCAGTCGTGAACGCGGCGTTGGAGCGGGGTTCTCTACCCCAGTACGCCAATCCTCCAGTCAGGGAGATCGTGGGCGCCGCGCAGTTCAGGCCGCTGCCCAGATTCGGGCTGCCCGACATCGTCCGGCTCGGCAAGGCTCTCGCCGACTATGAGTTGCGAGAGCTCCAGCCACAGCTTCCACCCCTGCAGGAGGGAGCGCCGGGACGGCCGGAACCACCCCAGCTCATGCTTGGATTTGGGCCGCAGCCGCAACGCGCGCTGTACTTCCGTCAACCCGATGAGCGTTTCGTCGCCCAGCTCCAACAGGACCGCATCGCCATCAACGAGCGGCGCGTCCCCCCGGATTCCCAGGAGGACCCGTCTTCGGAACACGTATGGCCCGAGCTCAAGCGCCTCGCAGAGTGCGTGACCGCGGAGCTGGTCACCGACGGTGCAGATCATGGTCCCGGCCGCTCCACATACGTCGAGCTGACGTATGTCAACGCGATCAGGCCGGCTGATGGCGTTTGGCAGCACCACGGCGAACTGCACCGCGTACTCCGCATCGTCTCGCCATTTGCCGGCGAGGCGCCCTGGGCCAACGTCGAGCGAGCATCTGTGCGCTTTAGCTTCCCGCTAGGTGAGTCCGATAGATTTCAAGGCCGGCTGCACGTTTCAGCGGAGCCGGTGTTCGACGGAGGAAACCCGATGCTCAATCTGAATCTGATCGCCCGACGGCGTGTGGAGGACTCGGAGTCGTTGGAAGCCGCGTTTGTCGCCTGCCATTGCGACGGAGGTTGCCCGGATCGTCGTGGAACTTTGACGGCGATCCCACCGGGATTGTGATTGTCAGACGGTAGCGAACGTGGCGGCGGATTTGGGGGCCGCGGCCGGCTCTGGGGTGGCTGGGCTGGTGAGTGTGTCTTGGTGTCGCTCGATCGCGGTGACGAGCTTGGCGAGGTCGCTGTAGCCGATGATGCGTCGGAACTGCTGCTCGGCTTGGAGCATGCCGGCGGCGGTCCAGCGCTTGCGCATGTCGCCGTCCTGCCAGCGCTTTACGTTGCGCTGGGTGCGCCTGACAATCTCGATCATGCTCTCGATTGGGTTCGTGGAGGAGATCGTCTTGGCGAGCTGCCCGTCGATCCCGAGTCGCATGAGTGTGAGCGTCTCGCTCAGGCCCTCTTGCAACGATGCCGCGGCGTCGGGCCAGGTGCGCTCCAGCTCGCCGGCGAGTCGCTGCAGCTGCTGCTCGGCCTGATCGGCGTCCTTCAGCGCCCACGCGCCACGGATGCGGGCCAGGATCTTCGGCC
>DAHVAB010000077.1 GCA_027314825.1 Solirubrobacterales bacterium | reverse complement strand
AGCGCGGAGCGGCATAGCGCGACCCGCGGGGCGCTCCGCGCCGGCTCCTCTCTCACAGGATCACAGGCGCGCGATTCTGCGTTCTCGCCCGCTCAACCGGTCACGGGCCTCCACAGCCGGTCGATCGGCATCACCAGCAGCCTCTCCTCGAAGCGGTAGGCGCGCTGGCCGGTGTAGAGGGCGATGCCGGCGAGCAGGCGCGGCCCGAGCGCCTCCCGGAGCTTGCCGAGGTGGCGCATGTCCGCACGCTGCACCCGACCCGCCGCCTTCACCTCGAACGCGAGCACCCGGCCGTCGTCGCGCTCGAGGATCAGGTCGACCTCGTCGCCGTCGTAGGTGCGCCAGTGCCCGCAGACCGACACCTCCTCGTGCCATGACGCCTGGCGCATGAGCTCACCGACCGTGAAGGTCTCCAGCAGCGCGCCCAGCTGGGAGAGTGAAGCCGGGTCACGGCGGGCGAGCTTCTCCGGCGTGAGTCGCAAGAGCCGCGCCGCCAGGCCGCTGTCCACAACATGGATCTTCGGCGCGCCTCCCGCGCGCGCCCGCAGCGTGGTGCCCCACGCCGGCAGACGCGCCAGCAGGAAGACGGCTTCCAGCAGCTTCAGGTAATCGGAGGCGGTGCCGCGGTCCAGGCCGGCGTCGCGGGCCGCCGTGGCCACGTTGAGCACACCCGCGGTCTGGGCGGCCAGGCGGCCGAGAAGAAGCGGCAGCTGCTCGCGGCGGCGCAACGTGGAGAGCTCGCGCACGTCGCGCTCCACGTCGAGGCGGACGTAGTCGTCGAACCAACGATTGCGGGCATCCTCGCTGCGGCTCAAGGTCATGGGGAAGCCCCCGGCGACGATCCGCTCGATGTACTCCTGCCGGCTGGTCATCGACGGGCCCCCGCCCAGCGCCGCTGCTGGATCCTCGAGCAGGGTCGCGAGCAGGCTCTCGCGCGTGGCGCTGATCTCGCACTGGGTGAGCGGCCAGACCGCCATCAGGTGCATGCGCCCGGTCAGCGACTGCGCAGCCTTCGGCAGCGCGTCGTGGCGGGTCGATCCGGTGATCAGAAAGCGGCCGGGGCGCAGGTCGCGATTCAGGGCCGCCTTGATCGCGTCGAGCAGGGCCGGCACGTGCTGATACTCGTCCACGCAGACGGGCGCCGGTCCTTCGATGAATGCCGCTGGATCGGCTTCCGCCACCCCGCGCATCGCCGGGTCGTCGAGATCCAGAACCTCCACGCCGTGCGCGCGCGCGATCTGGCTGAGCAGCGTCGACTTGCCGACGGTGCGGGGACCCTCCAGCGCGACCACGGGCTCCTCCGCGAGCCTCCTCTCCGCCAGCTCCAGCAGACGGCGGACGATCAGCTCAGGGTCTGCTCCCGCGTGCCTCGACATCCGCCCATGCTAGCCGAAGCACTATTTCGAGGGGGTCGAGCGACCGTTTTCGAGGGGGTCGAGCGACCGTTTTCGAGGGGGTCGAGCGACCGTTCTCGACCGCCTTCTCACGCCTGCCGCCTGCCCGCCAGGCTCCCAACGAGCACGCCGATCACCACCACCACGTAGATCTGGCCGAGGACCTCCTCCATGACCGCGAGCGCCCGGCCGACGTGGGTGGCGGCCGTCAGGTCGCCGAAGCCGGTCGTGGTCATCACGGTGAAGCTGAAGTAGACCGCGGAGCTGGCAGTGATCGTGTGCTGCTGTGCGAAGTAGGGGATGCCTTCGATCCGGGCGACGAGCATGATCACCCAGGCGAAGAGCAGGCCGACCAGCAGGTAGACGGCCAGCGCTCCCGCGACCGCCTGGGCGGTCACGCCCCGCGCGCGCAGCAGGCGGATCAGGCCGCCGACCAGGGTGAACGGGATCGCGGCGGCGAGCAGGCCGTTCAGCGCGAACGTGATCGCGTCGGGCAGCGTGCCGGTCGCCATCAGCGCGATCAGGATCGCGCCGGCGACGGCGACGGCGAGCGCCCCCATCCGCCTCGCATCGGCGCCCGCACGGGATGTGGCGGCGACGACCAGCAGTGCGAGCGCCTCGATCGCGAAGCCGATCGCCCGCGCGCCGGGGCCCGCTGGGGCGATGATCACGAAGGCGACGAGCGTGAGCACGAGCAGGAAGACGACCCCGTACCGGTAGGCGGCCTCGCCGTCGACGGGCGCGGCGGCTCTCACGCTGGCCTCGCTCACGGGGTCAGGCTAGGCGCGTAGACGGGAGCCGACATCGGTTGCCGGCCCGCCGCCGCCTGCGTAGTTCTCCGCATGGTGCCGGCACGCCGTTGCGTCCCCTGGTGCCCTGTACCTTTGGCCTGTGATGTTCACCGAGATCGACGGGCTGCGGATCCGGCACGTGAGCGAGGGCGCGGGCGCGCCCGTGATCGTGCTGCACGGGTGGGGCGCGAGCGTCGAGACGGTCGCCTCGATCGTGACCGCGCTCGCGCCCGTGGCCGCCGTCCACGCGCTGGACCTGCCCGGCTTCGGGCGCAGCGATGAGCCGCCGCGGCCGTGGGGGGTCGACGATTACAGGGACCTGCTGGCCGCGTTCATGGACAGCCAGGGGATCGAGCGGGCGGCGCTCGTGGGCCATTCCAACGGCGGCCGGGTCGCGCTCGCGCTGGCGGCGGCGGCGCCCGAGCGGGTCTCCAGGATGGTGCTGATCGACAGCGCCGGGATCAAGCCGCGTCGGGGGCCCGACTACTACCGCAAGGTCGCGATGGCGAAGGTTGGCAAGCACGCCGCCCGCCATCTCGGCGCGCCGGGGCGCAGGCTGCGTCAGGCCCTGGTGGGCCGGGCCGCCTCCGCCGACTATGCGGCCGCCTCCGAGCAGATGCGCCCGACCCTGGTGCGCCTGGTCAACAGCGACCTGCGCGCGATCATGCCCGACGTGCGCGCGCCGACGCTGCTGATCTGGGGCTCCGAGGACACCGCGACGCCGCTCGCCGATGCGCGTGAGATGGAGCGGCTGATCCCCGACGCGGGCCTCGTCGTCTTCGAAGGGGCCGGCCACTACAGCTACCTCGACCAGCCTGCCCGCTTCGCCACGATCGTCCGGCACTTCCTCGCTTACGAGAATGAGGGCGGCGGCGCGGGGGCGCCGCCGCTGCGCGGCGTGCTGGACGGCACCGACGAGGCGGCCGGCACGGGCAGCAGGGCGGGCGGCAACGGATGACGGTCTTCCAAGGGGTCGCCGCGGCGGCGGCGATGATCGCGCTCGCGGCGCGGATGGCCGGACGCCAGCACCGGCTGCTGCACCTGCTCCAGCTGGAGCATTACGAGGGAGCGCGGCTGATCGTGTGGCTGCGACGGAGGCGGGAGCTCTTCTCCATGCCGGAGCTGCTCGCGCTCGGCGCCCTCTACGGCGCCGCGGCGGGCGCTGCGTGGGTGGGGGCGCACTGGGTGGCGGGGGCGCTGCTGCTGGCGAGCATGCCGATCGGGGTCGTGGGGGTGAGCGACTGGCGGCGACCGGCCGTGAAGCCCCTCGTCTTCACCGCGCGCGCGAAGCGGCTCCTCGCGGTGAGCCTCGCGCCCGTGCTCGCCGCGGCGATCATCGCGCTGGCGGTGCTGCCCGGCGGGCTCTCCCCGCTCGGACTGAGCATCCTGCTCGCCTGCGCCTGGCTGCTGCTCGCCCTGGCGGCGCCGACGCTGCTCGGGGCGGGCCGGGTGCTGGCGCCGTATGAGGCGCGAATCAACCGCGGGTATGTGAGGAGCGCCTCCCAGACGCTCGCCCGGGTCGCGCCGCTGGTCGTCGGGGTGACCGGCAGCTACGGCAAGACGACGACCAAGCGCTGTTTGGGGGCTGTGCTCGGGGCTCAGATGCAGACGCTGATCACGCCGGCCAGCTTCAACAGCATGCTCGGGGTGGTGCGCTCGATCAACGAGGGGCTGCGCCCCGAGCACGAGGCGTTCGTCGTTGAGATGGGGATGTACCGCAGGGGAGACATCGGCGAGCTCTGCGAGCTCACCCATCCGAAGATCGGGGTGATAACGGCGATCGGGCCGATGCACCTGGAGCGGCTCGGCTCGATCGAGGCGATCGCGGCGGCGAAGGCGGAGCTGATGGAGGCCCTGCCGGCCGATGGGCACCTGGTGACCAACGCGGACGACCCTCGCTGCCTGGAGATCGCGGCGCGCGCGCACGTCCCGGTCACCCTGTTCGGTATCGAGAATCCGCAGGCGCAGGTGCGCGCGAGCGGGATCCGCCTGATCGGCGGGCGGACTGAGTTCGACCTCGTCCTGCAGGGGGAGGGCGGCCGCAGCGTCCACCGGGTCTCGGCGAGGCTGCTCGGCCGCCACAACGTCTCCAACCTGCTGGCCGCCGCCGCGGTCGGCGTGGTCGTGGGGATGGAGCCGGAGCGGATCGCCGCGGCGCTCGGCAGCGTCACCGCACCGGAGCATCGTCTGCAGCCGGTCGCGAACCGGGCGGCGGGGGTGCTCGTGATAGACGACGCCTACAACTCCAACCCGGAGGGGGCGGCTGCGGCGCTGGAGGTGCTGGCCGAGCACGAGGCCGGCAGGCGGCTGCTGGTGAGCCCCGGGATGGTCGAGCTGGGAGAGATGGAGCGGGAGCTCAACCGTCGCTTCGGCGAGCAGGCGGCGGGGGTCTGTGACATGGTCGTCCTGGTCGGCGCCAGGCGCACCGAGCCGATCCGGGAGGGGCTCGTGGGGGCGGGGCTCGCGGAGGAGCACCTGCATGTCGTTGACAGCCTCACGGAGGCGTCCGCGCTGCTCGCGCGGGTGACCCGCCCGGGCGATGTGATCCTCTTCGAGAACGACCTGCCCGACACTTATGCGGAGGACGGCGCCGGGGGCTGAGCCGTTCGCGATCCGCACCGGGGGGATAGCGCGACGCCTACACTGAGGAGGGGGCTCAAGGTTGAGCTGCGGTCTCGCTCTGCATCGCGCGGACGTGCGCAACGAACGCGTTGGCCGCCGGGGAGTGGTGGCGGCCGGTGCGCCAGACCAGGGCGACCCGGCGGCGCAGGGCGGGGCGCAGGGCGATCGCGCGGACGAGCTCGGCGGCGTTCTGCGCGACCGCGCGGGAGACGGCGGAGACGCCGAGCCCGCGGCCGACGAGCGCCAGCACGCGCGAGAGCTCGTTGGTCTCGAAGCTCGCGTGCGGCTCGAAGCCGGCCCGGCGGGCCGCATCCTCCAGGGAGTGGCGAAGGCCGGTGCCGCGGCGCAGGAAGACGAACGGCTCATCGCGCAGCTGCTCCAGGCGCACGCTCGCCCTGGCCGCCAGGGGGTGCTCGGGCGAGACGATCGCCACCAGCTCGTCTTCGAAGAGCAGCTCGCAGGAGAGTCCGGCCGGCAGCCGCGACTCCAGCGGCACGAAGGCGACGTCGAGCTCGTCTGCGAGGACCGCTTCGACCATCGCATCGGAGGCCTCCTCGACGACCCGGATCTCGATCGCCGGGTACCGCTCGTGGAAGTCGGCGAGCGTGCCGGCCAGGTCGTAGGGCTCAAGCCACTGCATCGCCCCGAGCGTCAGCCGGCCGCGCAGCAGCCCCTTCAGCTCCTCCAGCTCGGCCACGCCCGCGCTCAGCTCTCCCAGTGCGCGCTCGGCCCGTGCCACGAGCAGGCGGCCGGCATCGGTCAGATCGACCGTCCTGGTGGTGCGGGAGAGCAGCGCGACCCCCAGCTCGGCCTCCAGCCGGCGGATGTGCTGGGAGACGGCCGGCTGGCCGATGTGCAGCTCGTTGGCGGCGCGCGTGAAGTGGCGGTGGCGGGCGACGGCGACCAACGATCTGAGCTGGTGGAGGTCCATCTGCAGTGATCACGATACATGATGAGAGTCATGCTACTTCCGACTTTGCGTTATGAAGCTCGGGTGCCATACTGAGATCCCCAACAGCAGTACCCCTCCTCTCCTCCCTCACAACGGCCCGCTCCTCGGAGCGGGCCGTTGTTTTTGTGCGGCCCCACTACCCTTAGCCGATGCCGAAAGCCGGACTGAGAGTGGGAGTCGCCTTCGGGGGGCGCTCGGTCGAGCACGACGTCTCGATCCTGACGGGGCTGCAGGCCGTGGAGGCGCTCTCAGAGAGGCACCTGCCGGTGCCGATCTACATCGATCGCACGGGCGCCTGGCGGGCCGGCTCGGAGCTGCGCGAGCTCTCCTCATACCGCGACGGGGCGTCCGGCGCCGGACAGGAGGTGCTCCTGGATATTCCGCGAGGGCGGCTGCTGCCCTCGCAGGAGCGGGGCGGGCTGTTGCGCAGGGGGCGCGCCGAGCCGATCGAGCTCGACGTGGTCGTGCTGGCGACACATGGAACCGAGGGCGAGGACGGCTGCCTGCAGGGCGCACTGGAGCTGGCCGGGCTGCCGTACGTGGGCCCAACGGTCGGCGCGGCCGCGGCGGCGATGGACAAGCTGCTCACCAAGGCGGTGCTCTCCACGGCCGGGCTGCCGGTCGCGGAGTGGATGGCGCTGCGCAGGGAGTCCTTCGAGCGTGACCCGGCCGGCGCGGCCGCCGCGATCGAGGCCCGCTTCGAGCTCCCGGTCTACGTCAAGCCGGCGACCCTCGGCTCCAGCGTCGGGGTCAGCCGCTGCGCGGCGGCGAGCGATCTGGCCGATGCGCTCACGCTCTGCTTCGAGCTGGACCGGGTCTGCCTGGTGGAGCCTGCGATCGAGGGGGGCGTGGAGGTCAACTGCTCGGTGCTCGGCCGGCCTGGCGTGGAGCCGCGGGCCTCGGTCTGCGAGCAGCCGATCGCGGGCGCGAGCGGCGGCGCGGGTGCTGGGTTTCTCTCCTTCGAGGACAAGTACATGAACGGCGGCAAGGGGGGCGGCCCTGCGGCCGGGGCGAAGGCGGGAGGCGCCAACCCGGCGGCCGGGGGGACTCCGGCGGCCGGCGCGAAGGCCGGCGGCGGCGCCAACCCGGCGGCTGGGGGGACTCCGGCGGCCGGCGCGAAGGTCGGCGGCGGGGCCGGGATGCAGGGTGCGCAGCGGTTGATCCCCGCTCCGATCGGGGCGGAGCAGACCGCCGAGGTGAGGCGCCTGGCGTGCCGGGCCTTCGAAGCGCTCGGCTGCGCCGGCGTCAGCCGCGTCGATTTCCTGATCGACGCCGAGGGGGCCATCCACATCAATGAGTGCAACACGATCCCCGGCTCCTTCTCCTTCTATCTCTGGGAGCCATCCGGCCTGCCGTTCGCGGATCTGATGGACGAGCTGATCGATCTCGCCTTCGCCGAGCGCTCCGAGAAGGCGCGGACCACGCGCGTGTTCGAGACGAGCCTGCTCTCAGAACGCGCGGCCGCCGGCGCCGGGAGCAAGGTGTGAGCGGCTCCGGCACCGCCGTGGTCGCGATGGGCGGCTCCTCGCTGGAGCGGGAGATCAGCCTTCGCAGCGGGCACCGGGTCGCGCGGGCCCTGCGAGAGCTCGGCCATGCCGTTCACGGGCTCGACGTCGACGCCCGCTTCATCGAGCGGGTGCTGGAGGTCGATCCGGCCTTCGTGTTCGTCGCGATGCACGGACGGGGCGGTGAGGATGGCACGCTGCAGGAGCTGCTGCAGACGCTCTCGATCCCGTACACCGGCTCGGATGCGCTCGCCTCGGCGCTGTGCATGGACAAGATCCTCTTCAAGCGCGTGATCTGCGCGCACGGCATCCCGACCCCGCGCTTTCACTCCTTCAGCGAGACGGCGTTCCGGGAGATGGGGGGCGCGGCCACCTTCCCGCGGCTGCTGGATGAGCTGGGCCTGCCGGTCGTGGTCAAGCCGGTCGCGCAGGGCTCGGCGATCGGGATCAAGTTCGTGGAGTCGGTCGAGCAGTTCCCATCCGCGATCCTCGGCGCGTTCGGGTATGGGGACCGGGTCCTGGTCGAGCAGCGGATCGTGGGCAGGGAGCTGGCCGTCACCGTGATGGGCCCCGCGGAGAGCCCGCGGGCGCTGCCGATCGTGGAGCTCATCGTGCCGGGCGGCTTCTACAGCTACGAGGCCCATTACACGATCGGCGCCGTGCGACTGCAGGTGCCGGCCCAGCTGGAGGACGCCATCGCCAGCCGCGTGCAGGAGGTCGCCACCGAGAGCTACCGCCTGCTCGGCTGCCGCGACTTCGCCCGCGTCGACCTGATCCTCGATGAGGCCGGCGAGCCGCAGGTGCTGGAGATCAACACGATCCCCGGCCTGACCGAGACCGGTATCACACCGGCGGCCGCCGACGCGGCCGGGATGAGCTTCACCGAGCTGACGCGGCGGATCTCCGAGCGGGTGGCGGGCGCCTGATCGTCGTCTCGCCGATCACGGTCCGGCGGGGCGGCAATCCCAGTTGGTAGACCGCCTGGATCATCACGGAACGCAGCCGGCAGCCGCCGGGATTCGCGAACGGGTGGGAGATGAGCGTGGAGACGGTGCCGCCGCGGTGCACGTCGTGCACGAACGCCACCGCGTTGCCTGCCGATTCGAAATGCCCGGGACGGTGGCAGAGCGCCTGCGGCAGGAAGAACAGGTAGCCCGCGCGAGCGCTGCTGACGCTGTATGGCGCCTTGAAGCTCACCCTCGCAGCGGTCACGATGTGTTTCGCGATCTGCAGGCGAACGTGCAGCGGCACATGCAGATCGGGGCCGGCCGGCCGGTGGGAGCGGCGCGGCCGGGGTGGCGTGGGGCCCGGGGGGGCGACGGGGGCCGCGGCTCCCGAGCGGCTTTGCAGTCCGCGTTCGCAGAGCCTGCCGTCGATCCGGTAGGTGATCTTCGTCAGTCCTTCGCCCCGGCCCGGCCCGAGCAGGCCGTAGGGCGCGATTGCGACCTCGCTGCCGTCGGGTTGCCGGCCGGGGGTGACGGGCGCCACGATCAGGTAGGCGCCGGTGGCTTTGGCGGCGGGGACCGTGCGTTCCGCGGCGCCGTCGCGGTAGCTGACGCTGACCGCCTGCGGGCCGAGCAGGCCGTAGTAGAGGTTTCGCAGCTGCCCGCTCGGGAGGGTGCCGTTGACGCGCCGCGGCCATCCGGGCGTGCTCGTGCGGCGCATCGTGAACGGCGCCTCACCGGCCGCGCTGCTCGGCACGCCGGTCTCTGCGACGGCGAATGCGTGGCCGGAGAGGACGCATCTCGTGTCCCCGCTCGATTCGAGGCCGGGCTGGGCGGGAGAGGCGCCGGGCAGCGCGCCGACCACGCCGGGAGCGCCGCTCGGCAGCGCGCTTGCGGGCAGCGGGTGGAAGAGCCGGTCGTCGTGGAAGGCGCCGTC
>DAHVAB010000076.1 GCA_027314825.1 Solirubrobacterales bacterium | reverse complement strand
CGCCAGCGTGCAGGCCACCTGCAACCAGCATGGCACCCGTGCACAGGTGCCGCAGCGCATCTACCGGCAGATCTTCCAGGTCGACAAGCCGGTCGCGGCCGCCAGCCTCAGCATGAGGATCGACCCAGCCGCGATTCCGGCCGGCGACACGCTCGTCCTGGCCCCGACGCTCTCCCCTGCCGGCCACTCCGTCGCGCTGCTCAGACCGAGCGACGGCAAGACGATCGCGGTCGGACACTTCGCGCTCTACCAGGGCACGCCGCCAACCTGCCAGCGGCCGGCCCCGGCGGGGACGTTCCAGGCCGCCGCATTAGACCACGCTCGATCCGGGTATCAACACCTCGATCGGCCTTGGGAACGGACACGAGGAGACCGCGCCACGCCAGCGTCGCCGCCCCGCGGAGCCGGCGGGCAGACGCCCGGCCGGTAGCGCGCGAGGAGCAGCAGGCCGCGCTGCTCGGCATCCTCCGCCACGCCCGCGGCGCGCCGGTCAGCTACGCGCATCTGCACGAGCACGGGATCGAGTTCCCGGCCAGCGTCGCGGCCGAGCTTGAGCTGCAGGGCATCGACGTCGAGCGCTGCCGGCTCGCCGACGCTCCACACGACGCCGACGGCAGCCACAGGCTCGGGCTGAGGATGGCGCCCGGGCGCGACCCCGACGGCACGCCGCCTCCAGACCCGGCGATGCCTGCCGCGCACGAGCCGCCGACAGGCGATGCCCGCGCCGCCGTAAGGCGGCGTCACCTCTCAGCATTCACAGCGAAGCTGCGCCTGCGCCTGCTCGCGCCGCTCGCATTGACTGGAGCGATCGCGGCAGCGATCGCGACGCTCGGCGGCTCCGCCGCCACACCCCCACCACACGCGGCCGGCACCCACTCCCCCTCCGCTCAGCACACACGCAGCAACGTCGCCTACCCGCAGCGACCGCGCGTCGCGCCCCGCGCGGGCACAGCCACCGGCGGCTCGGCGGCGGGCGAGAAGACACGGCCGCGGGCGAGCAGTGCTCTCGGGCATGCGGGCGCCCGGGCGGTCCTGCATGCGCGAGCGCACACTGGCGTACCGTCACCTCACCGTCACCACACGCCCGTCTCGGGCGCGCTGGCCGCGCAGCTGGAGTCCGAAGGACACAGCCTGATCGAATCAGGTCAACCATCGCGGGCAGTGCCGATCCTCACCCGGGCGGTGGCCGCAACCGGCGAGCACGTCGAAGCGTGCCTTGCCCCCACCCGTGAGACCTGCCTCACCTTCGCCTACGCTCTCTACGACCTCGGTCACGCCCTGCAGCTCAGCGGCCATCCGGGCGCCGCGATTCCGGTCCTCCAGGAACGCATGCAGATCGACAACCAGCGGCCGGCCGTGCAGGCAGAGCTCGACGTCGCGGTCGCACAGGCTCGCCGCGGCAGGTAACCGACGCCGGGTGAGCAGGCCGCGACCCTCGCGGGCAACCCTTCGTCGGTAACCGAAACCCTCGTAGGCGACCGAAGCACTGTTGAGTAACCGAAACCCTCGTAGGCGACCGAAGCACTGTTGAGTCACCGAAACCGCGCCTACTGGCTCACAGTATCGCCTGCGGGCGATGATGCGCGGTGTGCGGCAACCGGACTCCCACCGCTCGCTCAGCCGGCGTCGGCTCTCGCCTCGGCGCCCTGCTCGCTCACCCATTCCGCGGACACCGAGAGCTCCTGCACCCCCATCGCGGCAGCCACGTTGAGCGCCATGCCGCGGGCGAAGAACTGGTCGATGCGTTCCCTCTCCGCCCCCGAGAGCTCAGCCGCCAGCGTGACGAGCTGCGCGTAGCGACGGCGGACCAGCTCGCGCACACGCGGCTCCGAGCAGGCGGCGTAAGAGTGAAGCTGGAGCATCAGACAGTCGCGGTCCGTGGCGAGCAGGCGCCGGTAGGCCAGGCCCATCGCCATCAGCGTGTCCTCACATCCCTGCGGACCCTGCCCGGCCGTGTACTCCGCTGCGGCGGCCTCGAAGGCGCGTCCGACCCTGTCAAACCCCTCCTCCACGGCAGCTAGGAACAGGTCCTGCTTGCTCGCGAACAGCGCAAACACGTACGGCTGGGTCACCCCGACCCGCCTTGCGATCCGCTCCACCGGCGTGCCGTGCATGCCGCCGCGCGCGAACTCGTGCACGGCCGCGGCGATCAGCGCGCTGCGACGCTGCTCGGCCGGCACGCGCTTGCGGGGACGCCGTGCGGCTCCGGCCTCAGGCTCCGGCATTCTCGGTCGGCTCAAACGACGCGCCCGGCCGGCGCCGCGCCCGCGAGAGGAGGTGCTGCTCGCGCGATCTGCTCACTCGGCGGAGGATGACGCAACCAGGCCGGCGACGTCGTGCCGCGCATCCGTCCTCTCCTCGACGCCGCGGCTCGCCGCCGGCGCGTGCTGGCGCTTCGGCACGGTCGAGAACGGGAGCACGATGACCGTGACCGCGCCGGCGGCCAGCACCGCGACCGCCACCCACAAAGCGGGGCCCAGCCCGGCGACGAACGCGGCGGGGGTTGCGTAGCCGCCAGCCAGGCGAGCGCGCCCGCCTGCAGCGAGAGCCCGCCGATGATGAACGGCCGGCTGCCGAGTCGCGCGGCGAACACGCCGGCCAGGGGCGCTGTAACCATGGTCGCGCCGGTCCATACGAGGATCTTCAGGCCCGCCTGCAGAGGAGTGTTGTGGAGCGCCGCCTGCATGAACTGGGAGAGGAAGAAGATCGAGCCGAACATGCCGAAGTACATGGTCAGCGTCGCCACGTTGGTGACCGCGAAGGCACGCTTGGCGAAGAACGCCATCGGCAGCATCGGCTCTGTGGCGGCGCGCTCCGCCACGACGAAGAGCGCGAGCAGGATCGCGCCGGCGGTCATGCAGGCGATGACGGTGGTGGAGCTCCATCCGAGCGATTGTGCGCGCACCAGTGCGAAGACGACGCCGAATGCGCCGGCTGAGGCGAGCGCGAGACCGCGCATGTCGAGCGATGCGTTCGGTCCGCGGCTCTCCGTAAGAACCCGGGCGGCCAGGGGCGCGAGCACCAGCCCGATCGGCACGTTGATCCAGAAGATCCAGTGCCAAGAGATGCCCTGCACGACCGCGCCGCCGATCAGCGGCCCGATCGCGACCGCGGCGCCGGATATGCCCGACCACACGCCGAGCGCGATTCCGCGTCTGCTCGCCGGGAACGCCTCCGCCAGCAGCGTCAGCGTCAGCGGCGTCACCACGGCCGCGCCGGCTCCCTGGACCGCGCGGGCGGCGATCAGGAGCGTGCTGCTCGGCGCGCGCGCCATCGCAGCCGGTGCTCAGCCGCATCGCTGATCGCCTCGCCGGCGGGCGGCGGGGCGCGCGGGCCTGGACGCGCATCGGGAGGCGGCGAAGCGGGTGCCGATTTCCGCGAGACAAGTGGCGGTAGTACGTATCTATCGCTAGAATATTGTCGTTATGGAACGTGGCAGGACATATTCGCCGAGCACCGTAGAGGCGATGCTGCTGCTCGGCAGTCGGATCCGGATCGCGCGCACGCGGCGACATATGACGGTGGAGGAGCTCGCCGAACGGGTCGGGGTCACCCACACCACGATCCGCGGGATCGAGCGCGGCAGCCTCAGCGTCAAGGTCGGTGTCGTCTTCGAGGCCGCCAGCGTGCTCGGCGTCGCGCTGTTCGACGAGGACGCCGCCCGTGTCGGCCTGGAGGCGCGCCGGGTCGCCTCAGAGCTGGCGCTACTGCCCAGACGCGTCCGCAGGCCCGTGGTCGACGATGACTTCTGAGCCGGCGGTCGCGTTCGTCTGGGTGTGGCTGCCCGGCGCCGCCGGCCCCGTCGTCGCGGGACGTCTCGACCTCCTCGACGGAGCCATCTCCTTCACCTACGGTCGCAGCTACCTGGAGCGCTCCGACGCGATACCGCTCTACACGCCGGAGCTGCCGCTGCGCAGAGGGCCGATCATGCCCCTGGTCGGTGAGATTGCGGGATGCATCGCGGACGCCGGCCCGGACGCCTGGGGTCAACGCGTGATCCTCAACCGCAGAGTGGGCGCCGAGGCGCTGGACGCGACGCAGGTAGGCCGCCTCACCTACCTTCTCGACTCCGGCTCCGATCGGATCGGAGCGCTCGACTTTCAGGAGTCACCATCCGAGTACATCGAGCGCTCGGCCGGCCGCGCCTCGCTGCAGGAGCTCGCCGAGTCGGCCGAGCGCGTCGAGCGGGGCATCCCGCTCTCCCCCGCCCTGGACGCGGCGCTGATCCGAGGCAGCAGCATCGGCGGGGCCCGTCCCAAGGCCCTGCTGGACGGCGAGGAGCAGCGCCTGATCGCGAAGTTCAGCTCGAGCACCGACAGCTACCCGTTGGTCAAGGGCGAGTACGTCGCGATGCAGCTCGCCGCGCGCGCCGGCCTGAACGCTGCGAAGGTGCAGATCACCACTGCTCTCGGAAGGGACGTGCTGCTCGTGGAGCGCTTCGACCGAACGGCCACGGGCGGGCGACGCGCAATGGTCTCAGCCCTCACGATCCTCGAGCTCGACGAGATGGCGGGACGCTACGCCACATACCATGCGCTCGCCGATCAGATACGCAGCCGGTTCACCAGACCAGACGCGACCTTGCGTGAGCTGTTCTCGCGCATCACGTTCAACATCCTCACCGGCAACACCGACGACCACCCCCGAAACCACGCGGCCTTCTGGGACGGGAAGGCACTGACACTCACACCCGCCTACGACATCGCGCCGCAGCCGCGCGCCGGCGGCGAGGCCGCGCAGATCATGGCGATCGGGCGCGACGGGTGGAGGATGAGCCAGGTGTCCGGCTGCATCCGCTATGCACATGATTACCACCTCTCCGAACGAGCCGCGCGAGAGATCGTCGACCACCAGATCGGCATCATCGAGAGCAGCTTCGAGGAGGTGTGCGAGCAGGCAGCCCTCACCGAGGTCGAGCGTCGCTACTTCTGGCGTCGCCAGTTCCTGAACCCGTACGCGCTGGAGGGCTACAGCACCGGCTGAGCGCTCAGCTCTCGCTCATGTGAGCAATCCCTTTCACCGCTCGGGCCCGTCGTGAGTCCACCAGCTGCTCGATGCGCACCGCGACCGCTTCGGCGCCGTCGCTGCGGGCGAGTGCGTAGCCGGCCGGCGTTGGCGGGAAGTCGCCTCGCAGCGGTGAGGCTATCCGCCGCTGAGCGCCTCTGGCAGGCCCGTGCGCCAGGACGGGCGGCTCGGCTCCCAGTCGAAGGTCGACTTGAACCGCTCGTTGCTGTTGCCGCGCAGCGTGGTGGCGAAGTGCACCACGTGCGTTCCCGCCAGCAGTCGCACCATCACGGCTGGCAGCCGTCGCGGCGGCTTGGCTTTGAGGATCTCGGCGGCCACCGGGAGCCATTCGCGGGCGGCGGCCGGCTCATCGTCTGTGACGTTGTACAGCCCCGGCCGACCCCCTGTGAGCGCAGCGATCGTCGCGCCGGCGGCGTTGTCGACGTGGATGAACGAGGTGACGCCATCTCCATGCCCCACAAGCGGGAATCGCCGCGCCTTGATCTCCAGCGCGTTGGCGCCATCGGGGGCGTAGTAGGTGCCGGGGCCGTAGAAGAAGCCGTAGCGCAGGACGACCGCCTCGAGATCCTCCGCGTCGAGCGTTACGCGCTCCAGCGTAAGGGCCGCCGCGACCGTCTCGCGGAACGCGGCCGGCGCATCCTCGTAGGCAGGAGCATCCTCATCGTGGACGCGCGGACCATCCGGAGCGGTGATGAAGGAGCTGGACTGGACGATGATCCGCCGCGCGCCGGCTCGGCGTGCCGCGTCGATCAGATGCGGCGTCGCCTCCCGACGCAGCCGATTGGTCGCCTGCAGCGCAGCGCGGTACTTGCGAATGTCCATCTGCCTGGGCAGAGCCGTCTGCTGGTCGATCACAACCTCGGGCTGCGCCGCGAGCGCCGCGCGCCTCACCGAATCGGCGTCGAACACGTCCGCAAGGCGTCCCTCAGCGCCCGCCGCACGCACCGCGGCGGCCTTCTCCTCGTCCCTGACAAGCGCTGTCACCTCGTGGTCGGCGGCAAGCAGCCCTGCCAGCAGAGGACGTCCGATCGCGCCGGTGGCGCCAGCGAGAAGAACCCTCATCGCCGTCCCTCAACCGATCTCGGCAGACGGTGCGAGGCCGACCGGCGAGTACGCGCCGAACGGTGGATGGAGGAGCAGCGACAGGTGACAGTCCGTTGCATCGCCAGGCACGATACGTCCTATATGGTGTCTTGGAAAGGCCCAATCCGATGCCAGCGAAGGGATCCAATACCGGTAGCGAGCTGCTCCTCGCACTGCGCCGCGGACCCGGCGCCCCGCCGCTCGGCGAGCAGGTGCAGTCAGGCATCCGCGACGCGGTCAGGGACGGGCGACTGAGATCCGGACAGCGACTGCCGCCCACGCGCACGCTCGCCGAAGACCTGGGCGTCTCCCGGCGCCTGATCGTCGGAGCCTTCGAGCAGCTCTGCGCGGAGGGATGGCTGCAGGCGCGCGTCGGCGCCGGCACCTACGTCCGCCGCCAGCTCCCCCAGCCTGCGCGAGCGCCTCTCAGAGCACCGGCGAAGCGGCCGCAGCCAGGCCCCCGGCTCGACTTCTTCGCCGGACATCCCGACCTGGGCTTCTTCCCGCGCTCGGCGTGGGCGCGCGCGACCCGCCAGGCGATCGCCGAGCTGCCCGACAGCGCCCTCGGCTACGGCGATCCACAGGGCCTGCACGAGCTGAGGTCGCAGCTGTGCGAGCTGCTCGCCCGCTCCCGCGGAGTGCTCTGCGAGCCGGAGCAGATCGTGATCTGCCAGGGCGCCGTCCAGGCTCTGAACCTGCTCGTAAGAGCCAGCAGCGCGACGGCAGATGAGCCCGTGCGGATCGCGATCGAGGACCCCTACCTTCCAACCCACCGGCAGCTGCTCCAGTACGCCGGCGCCGAAGTCGTCCCGGTGCCGGTGGACCGGCTCGGCGTCCACGACGAGGCGATCATCAACGCTGAGGTGAAGCTCGCGCTGATCACCCCCGCCCACCAGTGCCCGACAGGCGTCGTGCTGAGCGCCGGACGCCGGGCGGCGCTCGCCCGGTGGGCACAGGAGAACCGGACGCTCATCATCGAGGACGACTACGACGCCGAGTACCGCTACGACCGCTCACCGGTCCGCGCGATGCAGGCGCTCGCGCCCGACCAGATCGCCTATCTCGGATCGGCGAGCAAGACGCTCGCGCCCGGCATCCGCCTCGCCTGGCTGGTCGTCCCGCACGAGCATCTGGACGCGATCCTCTTGGCGAAGAGGTACAGCGACATCTGCTCGCCGATAATCGAGCAGGCGGCGCTGGCAAGGATGATCGGCTCCGGCGCATACGAGACGCACGTCAGAGCCGCAAGACGCCGACAGCGTGGGCACCGCGACGCGCTGCTAGAGGCGCTCGCCACGCACCTGCCGGACGCCCGCATCGAAGGCGTCGCCGCCGGCCTGCACGCCGTGGTGCGCCTTCCCCGCCCGTTCGTCACAGACCTCTTGACGGACGCCGCCACAGCACGCGATCTGAAGGTCTACCCGCTGAGCCTCTGGCGCGCCGACCCGCCACCCGAGACCACCGCGATCGTGCTCGGATACGGGCACCTCACTCCCGCCATGATCGGCGAGGGAATCCGGCTCCTCGCGGAGGCGCTTGCCGAAATCCGCGGTTAGGCGGGCCATGAGAGGACGTGGCGGACGCGTCGCGAGAGCGATAAGCAGCTTCGCGCGCGCCCGCCCGGTCGTGCTCAGCAACGCCGGCTGACCCACTCGCTCACAACCGGCGAGGGTCGGATGTCCAGGGCCAGCCGGGGATCGGGGATCGGCGGGCCGGTGCACACCGTCAGCGGAATCACTCCTGCCCAGCTCGTCAGTGAGTAGTCATCGGGGTCGTCGAGCGGCGGGCCGCTGCGGATCTTGGCCGATGCCTCGGTGAGGGGCATGGTGAGGATGCTCGTGCCTCGCAGCTCGCGCTCGGTCGGCGCGCGCACCTCGGCCGACCGGCCGGGGATCAGCCTCTCCACCAGCGCCTCCAGCGCGGCGCGGCGCTCGTCGAGGTCGCTGACCGGAGTCGCCTGGCCGAAGATCATCGCCGAGCGGTAGTTCACCGAATGGTGGAACGCAGACCGGGCGAGCACGAGGCCGTCGATGAGCGTGACGGTGAGACATGCCGGCACACCGGCGGCGAGCGCGCGCATGGTCCGGCTCGCAGCGGAGCCGTGGAAGCAGACCAGATCACCGAGACGGGCGTGAAGCGTCGGAATCACGTGCGGGCAGCCGTCGACCGTGATCCCGAGGTGCGCGACGTGCGCCTCGTCGAGGATCTGCTCGATCGTCTCGCGGTCGTGACGGACGCGCTTGGGCACACGGCGCGGCCGGGTCCTCTCGGTCATGGAGTTGCGCATGGTCGGCTACGCTACGGCCAGCTTGGCCCGCTGTGAAGGGCCAATTGCGTTCCTTCATTGGAGGCCATTAGGTGGACCTGCACATAGACCTCGCCGCTGCCGGTGGCCGATCGCTGCGCGCCCGCTTGGAGCACGCGCTGCGAGACGCGCTGCAGGAGGGGAGGCTGCCTGTCGGCGCGCGCCTGCCGGCGACACGCACCCTCTGCCGGCAGCTGGGCG
Source organism: Solirubrobacterales bacterium (assembly GCA_027314825.1). GTDB lineage: Bacteria > Actinomycetota > Thermoleophilia > Solirubrobacterales > Solirubrobacteraceae > Palsa-744. Next base: position 544 of record DAHVAB010000076.1, on the reverse strand, counting down.
TATCTCGCGGGGTGGTGCAGGAGGCCTACACCCAGCTCGTGGCCGAGGGATACCTGAGCGCACGTCGCGGCGCCGGAACCATCGTCGCGGCCACCGGCTCCAGCAGTCGCGAGCGGGCGGCCACCGCGGACGCCGGAGCTCAGGTGCGCCATGACATGGGTCCGTTCCGCCCGGCGCTCGCAGGCTTTCCCCGGGCCGCCTGGGCGCGAGCGCACGGGCGCGTGCTGCGCTCGCTGCCAGACGAGCGGCTCGGCTACGGCGACTCCGCAGGCGCGATGGAGCTGCGAGGCGCGCTCGCAGCCTACCTGGGCCGGGTGCGCGGCGTCCGCGCCGAGCCCGAGCAGATCATCATCACCGCGGGGCTGCGCCACGGCCTCACGCTCGCCTTCGGCACACTCGCCGATGAGGGCGCGCGCCCTAAGGGAGCGCTGCCGGTGGAGATGATCTCCTTCACCTTCCCCCTGCGCCTTCCCGCCCCCGCCGAGGCCCCTCCCGACTGAGCCCTCAGGAGTCCTCGGGGGCGGCCTCACCGTCCCGGCCGTAG
>DAHVAB010000075.1 GCA_027314825.1 Solirubrobacterales bacterium | reverse complement strand
GTCTTCGCGCGGGCCCGGCACCTCGTGCAGCACCGGCTCCTTCAGGCCGGGCACGCGCAGCACCGCGACGTCGTCGGTCGGATCGAAGGCGATCGCGACCGCCGGCAGGCTCGGCACGCGACCTTCCACCTGCACGGTCGTGTCATGCTCGCCGGCGATCACGTGGGCGTTCGTGATCACCTCGCCCGGCGCAGCCACCCAGCCCGAGCCCTCGATCGCGAGGCCGCACGCCGTGCCGAGCACTCGCACCACGCTGCGCGAGTCGGCCCTGACCGCCGCCACCGAGGCGATCGCCGGGCTCGGCGGCGCAACGTCGGGAATCGGACCGGAGATCGAGGGCAGCGGGTCCAGTCGCGCAAGCGCGCCGAGAACCGGGCCGGACGGCGGCAGCGCGCCGTTCAGCGCGCGCAGGATCGCCGATCGCTGGATCGCTTCGGTCAGCGCGGTCTGACCCGGCACCTGAGCGGCCACCGCCGCCACGATCCAGACGATCCCGAGCGCGACGACCGCGCTCAGCAGAGCCCCCATCCCGCCGTCGATCAAGCGCAGGCCGGGAATCACGAGCGCCCGCCTCAGCCGCAGCCCCACTCCCTCCAATCCGCTTGCGAGGATCGCGCCGGCCAGGAGCGCCCCGAACAGCCCGAAGGCCGGTGCATAGGGCGAGGCCGCGCCGTGCGGGAGGACCAGTGGCGCGATCCGCGTGCCGATGAACGCGCCGGCGGCGAACCCGGCGAAGGAGAGGACGCCGACGATGAACCCCTGCCTGTAGCCGATCCAGGCGAGCAGCACCGCGAAGCCGACGATGATCCAGTCGAGCCCTGTCATCTGCCATGTTCTACCGTTCCTGGCTGTGCGTCACGCTGCAACGCTACGGGCGCAGGGATAGGTGAGCGAGGATCGCTCGCCCGATCGCGGCGATCATCGCCGCCGCCCCCCGGGCTCGGGACGGCCTCACCGCGACCCACCGGGCTCGCAACGGGCTCGCCGCGATGCACCGGGCTCGGGCCGGGCACGCCGCGACCCTCCGGGCTCGGGCCGCCCCCCGGGCTCCTGGCGGCCGCGCCGCGCCCTTCCCGTGATCCTGCTCGCCGCCGTGGCGTTCGGGGGCGGCGCGGTGCTCGCCACGGCCGGCAGCTCCAGCACCGCCTCCCAGGAGCGCGCGCTGGCAACCCGATTCCTGCGCGCGTGGGCGCACCGCGACTACGCGCAGATGTACGCGACGATCGACCCGGCCGCCAGGCGCCGCATCACCGCGGCCCAGTTCGCCTCCACCTACGAGCAGGCGGCCGCCACCGCCACGGCCACCCAGCTGCACCTGCGGGGCAGGCCGCGCCTGGTCTCCCGGGGCGGCGGCGGTGCCAACCGCGAGGCGATCGAGGCGCAGGTGGTCATGCGGACCCGCGTCTTCGGCACGATCGAGGGCAGAATCGAGCTGAGGTTCGCCGGCCGTGGGACGAGCGTTCGGATCGCCTGGTCGCCGGCCCTTCGGTTCCCCGGGCTCACGGCGGGACAAAGGCTCGCCCGCCGCATGACGCTGCCGCCCCGCGCGGAGCTGCTCGCCCGCGAAGGCTCGGTGCTCGCCAGCGGCCCGGCGAGCGCCGCAGGCGAACGCTTCTCACCCCTGGGAGCGGCGGCATCATCGGTCGTCGGCTCGATCGGGCCGATCCCGAAGGGGGAGCGCGCGCAGCTCGCGGCCGAAGGGGTGCCCGCGAACGCGATCGTCGGCGTCAGCGGCCTGGAGGCGATCTTCGACGCCCGCCTGCGCGGGAGGCCGGGGGGAGAGCTGCTTGCCGGCTCCCACGTGATCGCAAAGGTCGCGCCGAAGGCCTCGCCGCCGGTGCGCACCACGATCGCACCGGCCCTCCAGGAAGCCACGGTGAAGGCGATGGGAGAACACTACGGCGGCGTCGTCGCCCTGCAGCCCTCCACCGGCCAGATCCTCGCCGTCGCCGGCGTCGGGCTCGACGGGCTGCAGCCGCCCGGCTCCACGTTCAAGATGGTGAGCGTCACGGGGATCCTGCAGTCGGGGATCGCGACCCCGCAGAGCACGTTCCCCTATGAGACCCACACCGTGCTCGGCGGAGTCACCCTTAACAACGCCGAATCGGAGTCCTGCGGAGGCACGCTCGTGCTCTCCTTCGCGGTCTCCTGCAACTCCGTGTTCGCGCCGCTCGGGGTGAAGCTCGGCGCCTCCCGCCTGGTCGCGACCGCGGAGCGCTACGGCTTCGACCGGCCGCCCGGGATCCCGGGGGCAGCGCAGAGCACGATCCCGCAGGCCCGGGAATTCCATGGCGAATTCGAAGTCGGCTCCAGCACGATCGGCCAGGGGCGGGTGCTGGCCACCCCGCTGCAGATGGCGGTGGTCGCCGCGACGATCGCCGACGGCGGCGTGCGCCACATCCCCACCTACTCGCCCACCGCGCCCGGCCGCCCGATAGTCGTCTCCAGCCGCAAGGTAGCCTCCGAGGTGCGGACGATGATGATCCACGTCGTCCGCGAAGGCACCGGGCCGAACGCCGCGATCCCTGGCGTGACCGTCGCCGGCAAGACCGGGACCGCGGAACTCGGCGGGCCGGGCGGCTGCGCCGGCGAAGGATCGGCGACGGGCGGCGCCTCCGGCGAAGCCGGCGGGCCGGGGGAATCCGGCAGACCGGCGGGCTCAGGCGAAGGCTGCTCCCGCGCGGCGGTCGAAAAGGCGAGCACCGACGCCTGGTTCGCGGCGTTCGCCCCCGCCGAAGCGCCCAAGCTCGCCGTCGGAGTCCTGATGGTCCGCGACGGCTACGGAGCCGAAAGCGCGGCGCCGGTCGCCAAACAGGTGCTCGAAGCCGGGCTCGGGCTCGAGCTCGGCTAGACGTCGAGTTCGGCCGTCGCGACTTCGGACGGGTTCTTCTGGGAGACGATCTTGATCTCCAACGGCCGGTTTTCGATCGATTCCACCTTGATCTTGTAGAGCAGCACCAGCCCGCCGATCGGCGTGGAGTCGGCCGTCGAGTTGGGGACCGGGATCTGCCCGTTCGCCGGCACCACTTCTTCGGGCCGGTAGGCGTAAAGGTTGGTTTCGTTGGGGATGATCGGGTGGTAGACGTTGCCTTCGGTGTCGTAGACCGTGATGTCGCCCGTTGCCCGGTGCGGCGAGCCCGTTTCGTTGTAGACCTGCATGAACACCCCGAACCACTCTTCCCCCGGATGCAGCTTGGCCTCTTCCGGGGGCAGGCCCTCCATGAACTGCTTGTCTTCGATTTCATACGGGTTGAGCTCCCGCGAGATCTGCACCTGGTAGACCAGCTTGCCGACGCTCAGGTAGGGCGCCCCGAGACCGCCGTTGCCGGCATAGGTGCCGGTCGTCTGACGGTCGTTCTGGTTGCCGCAGGCGGTGATCAGGACCGCTGCGCAGATCGCGCCGAGAACGGCGACCAGGCGCCGCGCACGGGGCCCGCGCGGACGGCGAGGACTGTCAGGTTGCGTGCTCATGGCAGGCGGCAGTCTACCTTCCTGCGATGCTGACGCGCGGTGTGGGCCGGCCGGTGCCTTCGATGATCTCGCGCAGGCGTCGCAGCCCCCGCGTGCTCTGACGCTTGAGCCACAGCCTGCCGCCCATCTGCTCCATCATCCGGTCGGAGAGCGTGGCGGGCTCGGTGCGCAGCGTGAACGTGACCCGCGTGCTGTGCGCCGAGCCTGCGACCAGCTCGTAGACGCCGACCATGCGAACGCGGTTGCCCTTGCCGCTGCGGCCGACCTCGACGATCCTGTACGGACGCTCCAGCTCCGCGAGCGTCATATCTCCCCACCCGAAGCGGTTGCCGGGCGCCTTCACGCGGAACCGCGCGCCGGCCCCCCGCCCCACCGAGTCCTCGCGGGTGAGGTGCCAGTCGACGAGGTAGTGGTCGGTGAACTCGGAGTGGTTGGCGATATCCGCGAGATAGTCGAAGACATCCTCACGGGGCGCTTCGATCGATGTGGACACGCTGATCGGCTCCATGGTGGCGGCGGGAGTCTATTCGGTCGGCCCCGAGCATCGCCCCGCGGGGCGGGTTGAGCCGCAGGCGGGTTGAGCCGGGCCGGAGCGGGGTAAGCCGTAGCGGGGCGGGGAGGATCGGGCCGGGGCGGCGCAGGGTAAGCCGGACCGGGGCAGGCCGCAGCGGGGCGGGGAGGATTGGGCCGGGCCGGCGCAGGGTAAGCCGGACGGGGCAGGCCGGACCGGGGCAGGCCGGAGCAGGCCGGGCCGGCTCGCCACCTTTGTAATCCCGTTATCATCGCCTGAAGGCTCCGTTGGGCAGAGATCCAATGGCATCAACCAGGCAGAAGGGAGATGCGAGATGGACGAACGAAAGCTGGAGTCGCTGACGTCGGGAACGATGGCCGGTGCGGGGTCCTTCCGCTGCGAGCGCTGCGGCTATGTGCTGAACCTCGCAGCCTCCGACGCGCTCGCCGACTGCCCGGGCTGCGGAGGGTCCAGCTTCGCCAGGGCATCGCTCTTCAGCGCGGTCCAGGCCGCCGGCCAGCCGCAGGCGACCGCTGAGGCGAGCGCCTTGCCGGAACGCGAAGCGCTGCTCGCCCGCGCCCGCGCCGAGGCAGAGGGCCCCGGTCAGCACCTCGTCTACGAGCAGGACGGCGAGATGGTGCTCGTGCCGCTCACGCGCGAGTGGACCAGGATCGGACGCAGCCTCGCCGCCGACGTCCGCTTCGACGACCCGACCGTCTCCCGCCGGCATGCCCTGATCGTGCGCCACCCGGACGGCGTGCGCGTGCTCGACGACCGCAGCCTCAACGGCGTGTTCGTCAACGGCAAACGGGTCGAGTGGCGAGCGCTGCAGGACGGAGACGAGATCGTCGTCGGCCGCTACCACCTCAGCTTCCTGGAGGTGGCCGCCGACCGCGATCAGGCCCGCGGGGCCGCAACGCAGCTGTGAGCCGTCCGCCCTGCGCGGCGGCGGACGGCACCGCGCGGGCCGGGCGGCGCGGTGAGCCGCGCCACGACCGTGAGCCGCGCCGCGCGGGCACCACGACCGTGAGCCGCGCCGCTCCGGCGCCACGACCGTGAGCCGCGCCGCGCGGGCGCCACGACCATGAGCCGCGCCGCGCGGGGCGGGTCGGCTGCGTAGTATCGGCGCCGATGCCGAGGACGATCGCGGTTCTCTCCCAGAAGGGCGGCACCGGCAAGACCACGACCGTCCGCACGCTCTGCGACGCCTTCCGCAGAGCGCAGGTGCCAGCCCTGGCGATCGACCTCGATCCGCAGGGCAACCTCTCCGACTATCTGGACGTCCCCCCGGACGCGCAGCCGACGATCAGCGACGTCCTCTCCGGCCGTGCGCGGCTGCCGGAGGCGATCCACGGCGAGGTCGTGCCCGCCAGCCTCGACCTCGCCGAGACAGAGCTGATGCTGGGCGGACGGATCGGCCGCGAGATGACGCTGCGCCGAGCCATCGCGGACGCTCCCGAGCGCTACGAGCTGATCCTGATCGACTGTCCCCCCTCCCTCGGCCTTCTCACCGTCAACGCGCTGGTCGCAGCCGATGAGGCGCTGATCACCGCCGAGGCTCAGTACTTCGCCCTGCAGGGCACCGAGCAGGCGATGCAGGTGATCGACGTGGCGCGCGACACCCTGAACCCGGATCTGCATCTGCTCGGTGTGCTCCTCAACATCGCGGACATGCGGACGGTCCACTCGCGGGAGGCCCTCGGCTCCGTGCGCGAACGCTTCGGCGAGGCGGTCCTGCCCACGCCGATCAGGGCGTCGATCGCCTACGCCGAATCGGCGGAGCGGGCGATCTCGATCCTCGATCACCGCCCGGACCTGGGCGCCGACTACCTCGCGCTCGCCGATGAGCTCATGCGCCGCCTCGGCGGCATGGACGACGCCCGCCGGCGACTGGCCGCGACGCGCTGAGCGGTCGAGCACGCCACGCCGAGGGACAGGCCGCGCCACGCCGGGCGGCGAGCCCTCCGCGCTGAACGGCACGCGATGCCACGCCGGCCGCCGTGGTGCACTGTGCCCGCCGTCCGGGCCGCGACGGCCGGCAACGCCGGCGGGCGCCCCCGCCCGCTACCCTACATCTCCTGAACGTAGGCGCCCTGCGGCTCGAATGGCGCCCTCAGCACGCGCGCCCAGCCGTCCGTCTCCGCGGCGAGCGCTTCCAGGACCGGGCCGGTCTGCTCGTAGAAGCACCAGACGAGCACGGTCGGGCCGGCGCCGGAGATGCTCGCGCCGAGCGCACCCAGCTCACGCGCGCGGGCGAGCAGGTCGTGTGACCGCGGGAAGAGGTGGGCTCGACGGTGCTGGTGAAGACGATCCTGCAGACCGCGGGAGACCAGGTCGAGGTCTCCGGTGGCCAGGCCCAGGGTGAGCAGCGCACCATGGGCGACGTTGAAGGCGGCATCGGCCATCGGCACCTGCTCCGGCAGGGCGGCGCGGGCGGCGGCGGTCGCCACCGGCTCGGTCGGCACCACCGCGAGCGCCTCCAGGCTGCTCGGCGCCTCGAAGCGGACGGCGTCCCCGTCGGCGCAGATCACCAGCCCGCCGCGCAGTGCCGCGGCGACATTGTCGGGATGGCCCTCCATCTCGGTGGCCCGCTCCAGCAGGTCCGCGTCCAGCTCGAACATGTGATCGGCGGCCATCATCCCCGCCACGATCGCGGCCGCGCTGGAGCCGAGCCCGCCCACCAGCGGGATCTCCGAGCGGATCGTGAAGCTCAGCCCGTCGGCCGGGTGCAGCTTCTCGAACGCGCGGACGCAGAGATTCTCACGGTCGGCGCGCACCGGCAGGTCCGTAACCACCTCGAAGCTGCCGCTCTCCCGCACCTCCAGCTCCAGGTGAACCGACAGCGCGGCGGCGAAGCTGTCGAAGCCGGGACCCAGGTTCGCGGAGGAGGCGGGCGCCCGCACCAGGCGCCGGCGGGCCGTCACCGCCGTGCCGCCGCCGTCGGCCGGCGGGCGCTCAACCGAGCACCGCCTGCACCAGCGCGGCCATCTCCGGTTCGCAGGGGATGATCGTGCCGCCATGGTGTTCCATCGCGGTCTGCTGATCCTTCAGACCCCGCCCGGTCATCACGCACACGACCCGCTGTGCGCCGCCATGCCCATACTTCAGCAGGCCGGCGACCGCGGCCGAGGAGGCCGGCTCGCAGAACATGCCTTCCCTGACGGCCATGAACCTGTACGCGTCCATGATCGCGCCGTCTGACTCCTGCACCGCCTGCATCGCCTCGACGCCGCGCGCCGGCCTGCCGATACGGATCGCGGATGCGAGCGTTTCCGGGTGCTCCACCTCGTGCCCGAGCACGAGCGGGGCGGCGCCCTCCGCCTGGAAGCCGAACATGCGCGGCGCGGTGCCCATCTCGGAGAACCCCCGCCAGTAGGCGGTGATGTTCCCCGCGTTGCCGACAGGCACGGCGAGAACATCAGGGGCATCGCCCAGGTCGTCGACCACCTCGAAGGCGGCCGTCTTCTGGCCTGCCAGGCGGAACTCGTGGACCGAGTTGACCAGCGCGATCGGGTAGGAGTCGGCGAGCTCCCTGACCATCGTGAGCGCCATGTCGAAGTTGCCCTGAAGCGCCACCACCTGGGCGCCGTGCATCAGCGCCTGAGCGAGCTTGCCCATCGCGATCTTGCCATCCGGAACGATCACCGCACAGCGGATGCCGGCCCGCGCCGCATAGGCGGCCGCGCTGGCCGCAGTATTCCCTGTCGAAGCGCAGATCACCGCCTCCGCCCCCTCCCGCAGCGCGGCCGAGACCGCGCAGGTCATCCCGCGGTCCTTGAATGATCCGGTCGGGTTGGCGCCCTCGAGCTTCAGGTAGACCTCTGCGCCCACCCGCTCGGAGAGCAGCGGCGCCTCCAGCAGCGGAGTGGAGCCCTCCAACAGGCTGACCACCCGGTCGCCCGGCTCGAACGGCAGGTGCTCCCGGTAGCGCTCGATCAGTCCCTCTCTCATGTGAACTCCTCTTCGATCACTCTTATCGCGCGGGGGGCGGAGCGCACGAACTCCAGCTGCGCGATCTCCGCGACCGCCTCGCGCAGACGGCTCTCGGCCAGCGGATGGGTGACCATCACAAGGCGCGCATTATCTTCAAGGCCCCGCTGCAGCACCGACTTGATCGACGCCCCGGAGCGGTCGAGGATCTCCGCGACCGCGACCAGGACCCCGGGACGGTCGGCGACATCCATGTGCAGGTAGAAGGCGCTGTCGGTGTCCTCGACCAGCGGCAGCGGCGCCGGCGGCAGGGAGGGGCACGGCGGCGTGGCCGGCTGGGAGATCGCGCTCACCACGTCGCCGAGCACGGCGCTCGCGGTCGGCACCCCGCCGGCGCCAGGGCCGGACATGGTGATCTCGGTGATCGAGTCTGCCTCCACGGTGACCGCATTGAAGGAGGCGCCGATCGAGGCGAGCGGGTGGCCCGCATAGAGGAAGGCCGGATGCACGCGCACCGAGAGCCCGCCTTGGAGGCGCTCCGCCGTGCCGATCAGCTTCAACCCCAGCCCCAGCTCGCGCGCGTACTGCAGATCGTCGCCGCTGAGATGCTCGATACCCTCATATCTCACGTCGGCGAGCCGGACGGGCGTGGCGAAGGCGAGCCGGGCGAGGATCGCCATCTTCGCGGCGGCGTCGGCGCCTGTGACGTCCGCGCTCGGATCGGCCTCCGCATAGCCGCAGGCCTGCGCCTGCTCCAGGGCGCGCTCGTAGCTGGCGCCGCGCTCCATCTCGGAGAGCACGTAGTTGGTCGTCCCGTTGACGATCCCATGAATGCGGGAGATCTCGATGCCGGCCAGCGACTCGCTCAGCACCCGTATGACCGGCACCACGCCGCCGACGGCCGCCTCGAAGCGGAAGCTCACCCCTGCATTCGCGGCGGCCTCGAAGAGCTCCTCGCCGTGCTCGCAGATCAGCTGCTTGTTCGCGCTCACCACGTGCCTGCCGGCGCGCAGGGCGGCCAGGACATAGGTGCGGGCCGGCTCGATCCCGCCGATCAGCTCGACGAGGACCTCGCAGCCCTGCAGGATCTCCTCGAAGTCGCCTTCGCTGCGAGTGAGCGTGCCGCTCAGATGCGGCCGGCGGCCGGTCAGCTCGGCGATCTTCTGCGAGCGCTGGCGGAGCAGCTCCCCGAACGCGGAGCCGACGGTGCCGCGGCCGAGCAGGCCGATCGGCAGCGGGATCGCGCC
>DAHVAB010000074.1 GCA_027314825.1 Solirubrobacterales bacterium | reverse complement strand
GGCTGGTCGCCCGGCCGCATGCGGCCGGGCGCGGAGGGCCGCATGCGGCCCTCCGGTCCAATCCATGCTCAGCGGGCGCCTGCGGGTCGCTGCGGCGAGCCGGCGGTGGCGCCAGCGGAGCGCAGCGGCGGGCTCAGCCGGCGAGGTCGAGCACCGGGGTCGGCGGCTCGATCTGCCCGTCGTGGTCCTCGCTCTCGATGATCGCGGTGCCGATCGCGAAGAACTCGATCGTGTGCGAGCCCCAGCCGTGGCTGTTCTCCTGCAGCTGCACGCCGACGATCCCGCCCGCCTGCAGCTCGGCCGCCTCGGCCTGCATCCGCTCCATCGCGAGCTCGCGGGCGTCGTAGAGGGCCTGGGTGAAGTTGGAGAGCTCCACGTTGCGACCGGTCTGGGCCATCGACTGCAGCATGCCGCGGCGGGCGACATGGTAGACGCAGCTGCCCATCACCATCCCGACCGGACGGTGACCGGTACGCAGCAGTGTCCAGAAGTCCTGCCCGGAGAGATCTGAGGTGAAGGGGCGGCCGTTCGGGGCGCGGTGAAGGACGCCTTCGCGGTGCTTGACGGCCGTGCCGATCGCAATGAACTCCGCCATGTCCTGGCCCCACTCATACCGGCCGATATCCAGGCGCACGCCCACGATCCCGTCGGCGCCGAGCTGGTCGGCCTCCTCCTCCATCCGGGTCATCGCCAGCTGGCGCGCCTCGTACATCGCCTGTGAGAGGACGGTCATCTCCTGGCTCTTCTTCCAGCCGGCCAGCTGGATGCCGATGTGGTAGATCGAGCTGCCGACGACCAGTCCGACCGGGTCGAAGCCGGCCTGGCGGATCAGCAGGAACTCGTTGACCGACAGGTCCGAGGTGAACAGGCCCTGGCGGTTCTGCTGCAGGCGGGCGCGGCCGGCCTCCGGGACGCCCTCCAGGGAGGTCGGGTCGTATGCGGTCTCCTGCTCTGCATCGCTCATCCTGCTCTCCCTTTCGTTGACTGTGCCGCTCCGCGGAGGCTCTGCTCGGCGCCTGCGGCCGCTCCGGCGATCATGTGGCGCGCCCGCGCCCGCGCCCGCGCCGGCGGCTGGCCGGTGCGGTGAGGTCGATGGTCGGCTTCGGCTCCGGTGGGGTCGCCTTGCCGCGGTCGCTCACGGCGGTCCCGATCGCCGAGAAGCTCGCGATCAGGCCCGGACGCTCGCCGATGCCGACGCCCATCTGCAGCGATCCCGACCGGATCGTGTGGGCGATCCGCACGCCGACGATGCCGGATGCGCCGAGCGTCTGCGCCTGGGCGCCCACCTCGCTCATCACGCGCTCGCGGGCGCCGTAGAAGCATTGCGTGACTTCGCCGTACTCGAAGCGCTGAAAGGCGCCGGCGCCGGCGCCGAGCGCTCCGCCGAACGGCGCCTGTTCGGTCCGCAGAAGGATCGAGCTGACGAAGAAGACCGAGGTCCAGGCGACGATCCCGACCGGCTCGATCCCGGCGGAGAGAAGCTTCGCGTAGTCGGCCACCGACAGCTCGGTGATCACGGGAGGCTGGCCGGATCGGTGGCCATCGCGGGCGACCGCGGTGCCGTTGATCGCATACTCGATCGCCCCGTAGCCGCCCGCTTCGGCCCAGTTGGCGATGCTGCTTCTCACGTCCACGCCGACCACCGCGGCCGCGCCGACGCTCGCCGCCTCCTGTGCGAGGCGGGCGAACGCGAGATCACGCGAGTCGTTCCACGCGGCCGAGAGGGTGGAGAGCTCGGTCATTTCCAGCTGGTAGCCGTAGAGCTGGCCCTGATAGCCGATCTGGTAGACCGAGCTTCCCATCACCTGGGAGAGGGGTCGCAGGCCGAGCCGGTCGCAGAGGGCGAAGTCGGCGACCGAGAGGTCTGAGGTGAAGGCGCCCTTGCGCTGTGAGAGCTCTTTGAGGCGGCGCTCGGCGGCGAGGGGGATTCCGCCAGCCTGCACGCGGGCGAGGGAGTCCTGTTCCTCCTGTTCGCTCAGCACGGTCCCTCCCGTCTCTGATCGTGGAGGGCTCATCGATCAGCCCAGCAGAAGGGAGAGCGCCCTCTGCGCCTCTGCGCTGCGCTCCGCCTCGGCGCGCAGGGTGGAGGTCAGCTCGGCGACCCAGGAGCCGGGGTCGAGGCTCTCCCGCTTGATCGCGATCCCGCCGCTCTCACGCTGGCGGAATCCTTCGACGCGGTCGCCACGCACCTGCAGGCGGTAGCTCATCGAGCCGAGCTGCACGAGCACCTCCCTGACGCTCTTGGACCCCCGTCCGAGCAGGCCGCCGCCGCTTCGCTGCACGCGGGTGCGGCCTGGCAGAGCCTGCTCGAGCTTGCTGGCGAGCACCTCGATCGAGATCGACATCTCCGTGCCGTCGGCGCGAAGCGAGGCGGCCTCCACGTCGAAGTCGACCGGCCCCGCGGGCTCGGGCGGCGCGGCTGGCCAGGTTGACTCGGCCTGTCGGCGGGGCTCGGGCGGCGCGGCTGGCCAGGTTGACTCGGCCTGTCGGCGGGGCTCGGGCGGCGCGACCGGCCACGTTGACTCGGCCTGTCGGCCCGGCTCGGGCGGCGCGGCTGGCCAGGTTGACTCGGCCTGTCGGCGGGGCTCGGGCGGTCCGGCCGGCCCGGCTGAGCCGGCCTGCTCGTCAGGCTCGGATGGCGGCGGCTCGCCCATCCTTGAAGCATAGTCCCGCCTCCGGCCGGTTCGCGCGGATGGCTCGGCCGGCCCGCTCAGTCGAGCTCGGTGCGCCTGGGCGCGTAGCGGTGGTGGAGCATCAGGTCGTTGCCGTCCGGGTCGCTGAAGATCGCCATGTGGCAGACGCCGGTGTCGATCGTCTGCCCTCGGAACTCGATGCCGCGGTCTTCGAGCGCCCTGCGGGCCTCCTCGACATCGTCCACGTGGAGCGCGATCTGCTGCTGGGGCCGGTGCTCCATCCCCATCTCGGCAGCACCGACGATGCTGAGAGTGAGGTTGCCGGTCTCGAACTCGGCGTAGTGCTGGTCGGGGTTGTAGACGGCGCGCGGCAGGCCCAGCGTCTCCCCGTAGAAGCGGGCCGAGCGCTCCAGATCGCGCGTGGGCACCGCTACGAAGTCGACTCCGGTGATCGTGGTCGTGTCCGTCATCTGCTGACTCCTGTCGGTGAGGGGCTCATGCGTGCTCGCGCCGGCCGGCGCCCGGCGCCCGTCGGCTGCTCGGCCGCGTCGGGGCTCTGATACAAAGGCTGCCAGAAATCGCTGTTTCCATCCCCCGAGGAGTGAGATGAGAGTCATCGGAGCGGGCCTCCCGCGCACTGCAACGACCACGCAGATGATCGCGCTGGAGAAGCTCGGGTTCGCCCCCTGCTACCACATGCGCAACGTTCTGATGGACCTGGAGAAAGAGCTGCCCCTCTGGGAGGCCGTGCTGGACGGCAAACCCGACTGGAAGGCGATCTTCGGCGATGCTCAGTCGACCGTCGACTGGCCGGCCGGCCGCTTCTACAAGGAGCTGATGGAGGTCTACCCCGAGGCGAAGGTGCTGCTCAGCGTGCGCAGCGCGGAGGGCTGGGTGAAGAGCATGCGCGAAACGGTGTGGGGCTTCTTCTTTGCGGACTCGCCGATGCGCCATCTCTCCTGCGCCCGCGGCTCGGTCGATCCGCTCTGGCAGCGCTACATCGACCTGATGATGCGGATCAACTGGGATGAGCAGACCGGCTCGATGGTGCCCGTCGAGGACACTTACAGCGACGAGGGCTTCGAAGAGGTCATGCGCCGCTGGAACGGCTCCGTGGAAGCTGCGGTGCCTGCCGAGAAGCTGCTCGTCTGGGATCCGAAGGACGGCTGGGAGCCGCTCTGCGACTTCCTCGAAGTCCCTGTGCCGGATGAGCCGCTGCCCCGCACCAATGACACCGAGGCGTTCAAGGACGGGATCATGGGCGGCGCGGTGGCCACGATCGACGCATGGTGGCAGCAGCGCGAGCGGCCGGCCGAAAGCCTGCACGGCGCGTCTGTCTGAGCGAAGGCGCGGCGTGGCAGCCGTAGCGGCGGCTCCAGGCGGATCGCCCGGCGCGCGGCCCGGCGCGCGGCCCGGTGGGCGGCCGGCGTGCGGCCCGGCGCGCGCTATGACGGTGCTGCGAGCAGCCGCTGCTTGGCGGTCGAGTACTCCTGGTCGCTGAGCGCGCCCGCTCCGCGCAACGCCGCCAGCCGCTCCAGCTGCCCGGCCAGGTCTCCGTTCCCGGCGGCGGCGGGTGTGGCGCCCGCCTGCCGAGAGGCCGTCGCGGCGCTGTCGCGGGCGCCGCTCGTCCCGCCGTCGAGCGTCACGTCGGCGTCCGTCTCGCGCTCGCCGCGATGGCGCGCCCGCGCCGCGCGCACCTCGGCGCGTGCCTCCGCTCCCGCCCTGCCCACAGCGGCGAGCGCCGCCGCCGCGTGTCTGCGCAGCTGCAACGACTCTCCCGGCTGCACATCCGGGAACTCGGCGGCGGTCTGGCGGCGCAGCATCTCCAGGCCGAGCATCGACAGGGCGATGATGACCAGGATCCCGAGCCAGTTCCTGGTGGCGGCGATCGGACTCCAGATCAAGAGCAGCAGCAGGATCAGGCCGAGCGCGCCGAAGGAGACGCCCGGCCGGTAGCGCAGGTAGGGGGCGAGCGAGCGGCGGATGCCGGCCGCCGTCTTGTAGGGGCCGGCGAGCAGGCCGGCGAGCACGACCGGGACTCCGATGAAGATCGTGCCGAGAGAGACCTCGGCGAGCACGCTCGTGCCGATCGAGTAGACGGCGTTCGCCGCCGGCCGCACCGCTTCGGTCTTGGCGAGCGCTCCCACCACCATGCCGCCGGCGACCGAGCGCACGATCAGCACGATCAGGCCCGCGACGATCAGGGCGAAGCCGACTGAGATCAGCGTCTGCGGTCGCCGGCCGTGCGCCAGGTAGACGGCCAGCGCGTAGATGGCGAGCGCGAGCAGCGGCAGCGCGAGGGCAAGGTAGCGAAGCAGGTTGACCGCGGTCTGGACCGTCTGCAGCTGGCTTGACTTCATGATCTGGATTTCCCCGATGTTGGCGGGGAGCTTTTCGACCGTCGATTCCGAGATGCCGACGCGCTTGGCGACTTCTGCGACCAGGGAGCGCAGGTCGAGCACGACCGCGCCGCCACCCGGCGTCTTGACGACCGTGCCGCGATTCTCCACGAGCTTCACGAACTGGGTGTGGGCCGTTTCGTTGGCCGTTCGCCACAGCTCCTGTACGAACGGGCGTTCAAGGGCGAGGGTCACGCCCTTCTGCACGACGGTGCGCAGCGCGCTGGCGGCCGGGCCGGCGAGCGGCTTGAACTGGGTGGGCAGCGCGCTTCTGACCTCGCCGGTCACATTGACGTTCGCGTAGATCTGTTCTGTCAGGTAGGCGGAGACGGCTTCGCGGACCGGCGGGCTTTCGATCAGCTGCGAGCTGGTCGAGGTCCAGGCGTCCGTGTTCAGCAGCTGGCGGTTGGCCCAGACGGCGAAGATCGCCACGATGCTGAGGACAGTCGCCAGCACGATCAGGGTCCGCACCAGACCGCGGTGCGCAGGGGGCGGGATCGCCGGCGGCTGTGGCGGCGGCGGATGGGCGATGGCCGGCGGTGTGCTCACCGGTGCCTCGGCTGTGGCTGGGCGTGCATCCTCGTCGCGAACGTAGGCCCGCCGTGGCGGTCGCGTAACCGTGAAAGCCCGCATCCCAACCGCGGGTACGCCCCGTTGGCGTGCGTGCGGCCGGCTGTCAGCCTGCTATCCGATGAGAGCCAGAGGAGGCAACTCAGCCCGGTATTCGAGGGGAGCCGGCGCAGGCAAGTCAGAGTCAGCCTGGTATCCGAGCGGAGCCGGCGCAGGCAAGTCAGAGTCAGCCTGGCATCCGAGCGGAGCCAGTGCAGGCAACTCAGCCCGGCATCCGAGGGGAGCCGGTGGCCGCAACCGGGCTTCCCGAATCCGGATCACGGGGATCGCCGCAGTGGCGCTCCTGCTCTGCGCCTGGCTGATCTCGGCCTGCGGTGCGAGCAAGCCCGCCTATTGCACGAAGGCGAGCGAGCTCAGCGCGTCGGTGAAGGCGCTCACCGAAGTCAACCTCTCTAAGGAAGGCGTCGCCGGCGCCGAAGCGGCGATCAAGCGCGTGCAGGACAGCGCGACGGCGCTCGTGGACGCAGCCAAGAGCGAATTTCCGCAGCAGACCGAAGCGATCTCGACCGCGGCCTCCGAACTGGCGGCGTCGGTGAAGGCGGCGGCCAACCAGGCGACGCGGTCCACCGCGGTCTCTCAGATACCGGCCGAGGTCGCGGCTCTGGGGCTGGCCGCGAACAAATTCATCAGCGACACCAAATCGAAGTGCGAATAGGGGAGAGGCCGGACGCTCGGGCGGTTACCGGGCGCCCGAAGCCGGACGCTCGGGCGGTTACCGGGCGCCCGAAGCCGGACGCTCGGGCGGTTACCGGGCGCCTTACGCGCGCCCGACGTTGAGCGCGACGAGCAGCGTCAGCATCGCGGCCACCATGAAGAGCATCATCTGAGCGCCGACCATCATCGCCTGCTGCTCTTCGACGGCCTCGACGCCGCGGATCAGCCCGCCGTGCTCAGAGCTGAGGCTGAATCCCGCGATCATGCTGGCGAGCGCTCCGAGGAAGCCGAGGCCGACGGCGGTCCACGCCACGCCGGTGAGCAGCCCTTCGATGCAGATCACGATCAGGAGCGCCAATCCGCCGATCCCCGCGAGCGCCTGCACGCCGAGCGACATCCGTCCGAAGATCGCGCCCGCCGCGAGCGGCAGCGCGAGCGCTGCGATGATGGTCCACACGACGAGTGAAAGCCATTCCATGGTTTCCTCCGATCTCGGTCTCAGGTCTCTGCTGGCTCGGCGCCAGCGGCAAGATACCTGTCCGCGACGCTTCGCACATCCGGCCCCCGCATGGCGTGCCGCCCGCGCCTCCGCACATCGGCGGCCCGTGCCGACGAAACGCCGCGGTTGCTGGTAAACCGGTGCCATGCGCAACAGGCGGCCGCGAGGCTCAGAGGGAGGCAGGCCCGGCGGCTGGGCACCGATCGTCGCCTATGGCCTCGTGGCGGCCGCCACGCAGATGCTCTGGCTGACCTACGCGCCGATCACGACCGACGCCGCCCACCGCTACGGCGTCTCGGTCGCGGCGATCGGCTGGCTCTCAGAGATCTTCCCGCTGCTGTACGTGCTGCTGGCGATCCCGGCCGGCATCCTGCTCGACCGCTTCTTCGTGCCGTCGCTGATCGGGGGCGGAATGCTGGTCGCCCTCGGCGGGCTGCTGCGTCTCGGCGCCCTCGACTACGGGTGGGCGATGGCCGGCCAGGCGCTGGTCGCGATCGCGCAGCCGCTGGTGATGAGCGCCGTCGGCAAGATCGCGGGCGAATGCCTCCCGCCGGCTGAGCGCCCCGCGGGGATCGCCGCCGGATCGGCTGCGAGCTTCGTGGGGATGCTGCTGGCGCTGCTGCTCGGACCGGCGCTCGGCGCCTCCCACCTGGAGCTGCTGCTGGCGATCGAGGCCGCCGCCGCGACCGCGGTCGCGCTCTGGATGGCGCTCGTGCTATTGCGGCCGGGCGCGCTGAGGGAGGCCGCGCCGGAGGCCGGCGGCGCCGGAGATCCGCTGCAGCGGGCGGCGATCGAGCGGGGCGCCGCGCGCGAGCTGTGGCGCCTGCCGTCGATCCGGATCCTCTCCGCGCTCTCCTTCCTCGGCTTCGGCGCCTTCGTCGCGCTGTCGACCTGGCTGCAGACGCTGCTGCATCCGTCGGGCATCTCCGACACCGCCGCGGGCGTGCTGCTGGTCGTCATGATCCTCGCCGGGATCGTCGGCTGCGCCGTGCTGCCGCCGCTGGTGGAGCGCAACCGCGCCGAGCGCGGATTCATGCGTGCCGTGGTGCTCGTCGGCTGCCTGGGGAGCATCGCGCTCGGCGTGCTGCCGGGGGTGCTCGGACGCGGCGTGGCGATGATCGCGATGGGCGCACTGCTGCTGCCGGCGCTGCCGGTGATCATGACCCTCGCGGAGCGGATCGCCGGCCCGGCTGCCGGCACGGCCGGCGCGATCGTCTGGCTGGCCGGCAACCTCGGCGGCCTGGTCGTGGCGTTGATCGTGCAGGCGCTCATCCACAGCCCGCTGGCCGCCTTCCTGGCCCTGGCGGCGGTCATCATCCTCGGCCTCCCGTTCGCGGGCAGGGTCGCGGGGATGGCGAGGGCGATCGAGATCGCCCCCGAGCCTGCAGACAGAAGTCCGGCGGTGGCGGGGTGACATGATGCGCCATCTCCTGCTATGACTTGAGCACGACGCAGACAGGCGTCCCGCCCTTCGCGGCGCCCCTGCAGGCAGCTGAACGTCGGGTCCGGCCGGAACTGGAGGTGAGCGCATGGCAGCGGAGAGCGAAGGCACGGACCAGCGCGCGGTGCTGCGGCTCGAACGTGCCATCGTCCTCATGCTGCTCCGCGACCCCGGCGAGCGCTGGTCGCGCCCCGACATCGACGCGGCGATCCTCGACCGTGACCGCTCGGAGCTCGAGGTGGCGCTGCGCCAGCTGGAGATCGAGGGCGTGCTGGAGGTCAGCGAGCGCGGCGTCTGCGCGACGCGGGCCGTGAGGCACCTGGACCGGTTGAGCCTGATCGGGATCTGAGCCTCGCCGCCTCGATTGGCCTGCGATCGCCCGCCGCGCGCGATCGACGCATGCCAGGTAGGGTGGGTCTGTGACCAGGCGCGTGCTCATGGTCTCCTGGGAGTACCCCCCGGTGATAGAGGGCGGGCTCGCCAGGCACGTGCGCAAGCTCTCCGAGGAGCTCGTCCGTCAGGGAGTCTCTGTGGACGTGCTGACCCGTGGCTCGCATTCGAGCTCGCCCACGGTGGAAGAGCGCGAAGGAGTGATCGTCCACAGGGTCAGCGAGCCTCAGTGGCCACGCGACCTCGACAGGTTCCTGGAATGGGTGCAGCAGATGAACGAGGACATGCTCGCGGTGGGTCGGAGCCTCGCGGAGAGCAGGCCCTATGACCTCGTCCATGGTCATGACTGGCTGGTCGCCAAGGTCTCCTCCCAGCTCGCGAGCATGCTCTCCATCCCCTACCTCACCACGATCCATGCCACGGAGCATGGCCGCCACCAGGGTTGGGTCGACAAACAGCCCCAACGCCACATCCACCGCGTCGAGCGAGAGATGGCCAGGAGCGCCGATGGCGTGATCGTCTGCTCGCACTACATGAGGGGCCACGTCGCGGACATCTTCGATATCGAGGA
>DAHVAB010000073.1 GCA_027314825.1 Solirubrobacterales bacterium | reverse complement strand
CTATCTTTTCAGGTTCGAGGTCCAACGGAGGTTCCCAACGGCGCGGTCCCATCCATGGGTTGCTGAAGAGGCTCTGGTCATGCTCGGTGACGATCGCCGAGTGCTGGAAGGAGGTGGCCGGCCCGTGCAGGAGCGGCACGATCGTGGAGGAGCCGCTGCGCTCGTGCCAGGATCGCAGCGCGATGATCGCCTGCCCGCCCGGCGAGCGCAGGGCGCCGGTGACGAAGTCGGGCTGCCCGCCGAAGCCGGAGTAGACGCGCCCGTCGATATGGCTGGCTCCGGCCTGATCGAAGAGGTCGACCTGCATCGCGGCGTTGACCGAGACCATCGCCGGGCGGGCCGCGATCCGGGTCGGGTCGTTGCTCGTCTCGGTGCGGGTCATACGGATCAGCGGGTTCGAGTCGACCCAGTGGTAAAGCTCCTCGGAGCCGAACATGAACGAGCAGACGATCGGGCGGGACTCGTCGATCGCGCCACGGTGGTGGAGCTCCATCACCCCGTCGCTGATCATCTCCGAGAAGATCGCAAGACCGCGCCGGTCGGCGAGCTCGCGCAGCGTGGCATCCGGCACCTGGCCGATCCCGAGCTGGAGGGTGGCGCCGTCGCCGACCATGCCGGCGATCGTCTCTCCGATCATCTCGGCGTGCTCGTGGGGTGGCGCCGGCGGTGGCGTTGACAGCGGCTCATCCACGGAGATCGCAAGGTCGATCAGCTCCTCGCGCAGCTCGCCGTCGCCGAGGGTGTAGGGCATCTTCGGGTTGAGCTGGGCGATCACCAGCCCCCCGCGGGCACGCACCCGTTCGACGGCGGCGACCATCACGTTGACCTCGATGCCCAGCGAGATCATCCCCTTCCGCGGCGTGGAGGCGTGCAGCAGCACGATGTCGGGCGGTCGCAGGGTCGCGAACAGGCGGGGAACGAGCGAGAGGCGCATCGGCAGGTAGTCGAGACGATCGCCGGCGTCGCGCATCCCGGGGCCGACGAACGGGGTCTCGAAGATCGTCCCCTCATGGGCGGGCAGCGGCCCCTGGGCGTTTAACATGAACAGCCGGCTGCGCTCGAGCGTGCGCGAGGCGATCTGCAGCAGCGTCCAGGGCGTGGCGAGGTTGCCGCTGGCGATCAGCCGCGGCTCCAGTACCGGCAGCGCTTCGAAGGTCCGGGCGAGCTCCTCCTCGGAGACGATCCGCATGCCGGCCACGGTATGGCCCCGCGGCGGCGCAGTCATGAGTGAGAACTACGGAGCTGCGTTCAGTGCGATGGGCGGTGGTTTGGAAGGCGTGCCCCCGAGACACTGGAGACTGTGAAGCGCGACGCGCGGGATCTTGCCGAGCAGGCGAGCAATGTCAGCTGAGGGGCCGCCCAGCGGCGCGATGCCGCCGCCCTCCCAGCCCTCCACGCCGTCCGGCGCGATGCCGCCGCCCTCCCAGCACCGCTCGCAGCCGGCTCCCGCCCCCGGCACGTTGGAGCTCGTGCGCCCCTTCTCGCGCCTGCGTCGCGGCGACACGGACTATGCGGGCGGCAAGGGCGCGAACCTCGGCGAGCTGCGAGCGGCCGGCCTGCCGGTCCCGGACGGGTTCGTGATCGGCGCGCCCGCATACGCGGAGCTCTGCGAGCATAGCCGCCTGCGCGAGCGGATCTCGGAGCGCCTGAGCGGCGTTGACTTCGAGGATACAGCCGCGCTGCAGGTTGCCAGTGCGGCCGCGCGCGCGCTGATCGACGAGGCGCCGGTGCCGGAGTCGGTGCGACGAGCCGTCAGTGTCGCCTACGAAGGCCTGGCCGGCGGCCAGGGGCCGCCAAGCGCGGTCTCTGTGCGCTCGTCGGCGACGGCCGAGGATACCGCGGAGGCGTCGTTCGCCGGGATGAACGAGACGTTCTTGAACGTGACTGGCTCGGAGGCCGTGCTCGACGCGGTGCGCGCCTGCTGGCGTTCGCTGTTCGGCACCAGGACCGTCTACTACCGGGGCGCGAACGGCCTGCCGCAGGCGGAGATCGACATCGCGGTGGTGGTGCAGCTGCAGGTGGCGTCGACCAGGTCGGGGGTGATGTTCACCGTCAATCCCGCGACCGGAGATCGTGGTGAGCTGGTGATCGAGGGCTCGTTCGGCCTCGGAGAGGCGGTCGTCTCCGGATCGGTCTCGCCCGACCGCTGGGTGATCGAGAAGAGCACCCTCGCGATCCGCCGTCGCGAGGTTCACCATAAGGAGCTCGCGATCGAGCCGAGCATTGACGGCGGCACCGCCCGCCGCCCACTCACTGACGCCGAGGCACTGCAGCCATCCCTGACAGACCAGGAGGCGGTCGCCGTCGCCGGCCTGGGCGTGCGGATCGAGCAGCACTACGGCTCCCCCCAGGACACCGAGTGGGCCTTCGATCCGGATGGCCGCCTGTGGATGCTGCAGAGCCGTCCGATAACGACGCTGCACGAGCGGGGCGCCCCCTCCGCCGCAGCCGCGATGGGTGAGGATATTGATATGCCTGCCGGCCGCGGGTCGCTGGTTGCACCAGCAGGGGAGGATGTGAATCCCCTGCTGCGCGGCCTCGGCGGCGCGCCGGGTGGCGCGTCCGGGCCGGCACGAATCCTTTCCTCTCTGCAGGAAGCCGAGCGATTGAGGGATGGAGACGTGCTCGTTACGCATATGACGGCTCCCGACTGGCTGCCGCTGATGCGGCGCGCGGCCGCGATCGTCACCGACTCCGGGGGGATGACATGTCATGCGGCGATCGTCTCCCGCGAGCTGGGCATACCGGCGGTGGTGGGGACGGGCGAGGCGACGAGCAGGCTGCGTGACGGTGAGATCGTCACCGTGGATGCGACACGCGGCGTCGTGCTGGAGGGTGCACGGGGCGTGCCGGGCGGCGGCGGCCCCTCGCCGGACGGCGCCGTCTCCGCCACCACGCGACCCGCGCAGGCCGGCCCGGCAGGGCCGGCCCTCACCATCCAATCCGCGCCGGCGCGGGGGGAGATCACGGGCACGCGTGTGCTGGTCAACCTTTCCGAGCCATCGCAGGTGGAGCGGGTGAGGGGGATGGCGGTCGACGGGGTCGGGCTGCTGCGGGCGGAGCTGATGGTGCTGGAGGCGCTGGAGGGCGAGCATCCGCGCTCGCTGATGGAGCGGGGGCGGGGCGAGGAGCTGGTCGATCGGATGGCGCGCAACCTGGAGATCTTCGCGGCCGGCTTTCAGCCGCGACCCGTCACCTACAGGACGATCGACTTTCGCACCAACGAGTTCTCGGGACTGACCGGCGGGGAGCGGTTCGAGCCGCAGGAGTCAAACCCCATGATCGGATATCGGGGCGCCCTGCGATACACCCGCGAGCCGGACGTCTTCGCCCTGGAGCTGGAGGCGGTCGCCCGCGTCTGGGATGCGGGGCTCACGAACCTGCACGTGATGCTGCCGTTCGTGCGGACCGTCCCGGAGCTTCGCCGCTGTCGCGAGCTGATCGCCCGCTCCGGCCTGACCGAGAGGGGCGGGTTCGAGCTGTGGGTGATGGCCGAGGTGCCATCGGTGCTGTTCAACCTGCCCGCCTACGCCGAGCTGGGCGTCGCCGGGATCTCGATCGGATCCAATGATCTCACCCAGCTGCTGCTCGGCGCCGATCGTGACAATCCGGCGCTGGCCGCGACCTTCGACGAGCGCGACGGGGCGGTCACCGCCTATCTGAAGCAGCTGATCCCGCTCGCTCGGAGCCTCGGATTGAGCACCTCGATCTGCGGCCAGGCTCCATCGGTGCATCCGGAGTATGCGGAGCTGCTGGTGAGAGCGGGAATCGACGCGATCTCGGTGAACATCGACGTGATCGACCGTACCCGCGCGCTGGTGGCGGCCGCGGAGCGGCGGGTGCTGCTCGACGCGGCGCGCGGAGGGTAGGCACAGGGCCCGCCGCCACGCCCGGGAGAGGGTCGGACGGACGGCGGCCCTGCGCGAGGGGCGTGCGTCCCAGGGGAGCGAGGGCGCTACGCCGCCTTCGGTGTGATCTCGATGACCTGCGGCTCCTTCTTTACGGGGAGCGGGACCGTCACCTCGACCACGCCGTCTTTGATGGTCGCCTTGATCGCGTGCGGATCGACGTCCTCGGGGAGGATCAGCGACCTGCTGAAGCTTGCATAGCTGCGCTCGTGGCGGACGAAGCGCATCTTCCCCTCCTTGGCCTTCTTCTCCTCGTCCTTCTTCTCCTCGTGCTCGCCGTGGATGCTGAGAACGTGCTCGGAGACCTCGATCTTCAGATCCTCGGGCTTGACGCCGGGCATGTCGGCGTGGATCAGGATCCGGTCCTTCTCACGGATCACGTCGACCGCCGCCAGCTTCGCGCCATCCTCGGTGGCCAGCTCGTCGAACATGCTCTCGACACGCTCGCGCAGCGAGCTCATGTCACCGAAGGGACGCCAGTGGATCAGTGAACCGGTTGCCATCATGCGCTCCTTTTCGAGGCGGTCTTCCTCTCGCCCAAGCGAGGCGGTCATCCTCCTGCCCAAGCGAGGCGGTTTTCCCCTCACTCAAGCGAGGTGGTCTTCCTCCTGCCCAAGCTCCTGGCTTGATGTTGGCGCCGCGACCCGCGTCCGGCATCCCTAGATGCCCGCCGAGCGCCTGTGGGTTTCCCGCACGCCGGTGAGGCCGAGCCGTCCGGACGAGATGGGAGAGTGCGGTCCATGCGCGCCGTGCAGCTGCTGGGAGCGGTCTTCGACCTGAACGGGCGCGCTTCCTACGTGCACTGGCACTTCTTCGAGATGTCGGTGGCGAATCTCGCGGTGATCGGGGCGATGTTGGTCGTGTTCGCGCTGGCGATCATGCTGCCGTTCCCGGGCTCCGGCCGCGCCCGCGCCCGGCGGCGCGGTCGGATCGGGGATGGGCGCGGCGGCGGAGCGGGAGCGCACGCCGGCGGCCGGCCTGCGGGCGGTGGTGTGCCCGGCGAGCCGGGGGCGCGGTCGTGAGCGGCGGCGGCCCGGCGAGCGCCTGGGAGCCGGGTGCTGCGTCGTGGACGGCGCGGCTGCGGCAACGGGCGGTGAGCGCGATGCCGCCCGAGCGGCTGCTGCCCGACCGCCAGCCGAGCTACGTCGCCTCCTGGATCTACGTTTTCGGGGCGCTCACGATAGGCGCCCTGGTCGTGGTCATCGCAAGCGGGGTGATCCTCGCTCTGAAGGGGCCCACGTGGTGGCACGACACGGGCGTAGGCCACTTCTTCAACAGCATCCACCTGTGGTCGGTCGAGCTCTTCTTCTTTGCGATGGTCGTGCACCTGTGGGGCAAGTTCTTCATGGCCGCATGGCGGGGCGGTCGCGCACGCACCTGGGCCTCGGGTGCGCTCACGTTCCTGATCGCCGTCGGCGCCGCCTTCACCGGCTACCTCTCCCAGCAGAACTTCGACTCGCAGTGGATCTCAACTCAGGCGAAGGACGCGATGAACTCGGTCGGTATCGGCGCGTTCTTCAACGTCACGAACTTCGGGCAGATGTACTCCTATCACGTGCTCCTGCTGACGCTCGCGGTGGTGATCCTGGTCGCCGCCCACGTGCTGCTGGTGCGCCGCCACGGCGTGGTGCCGCCGCTGCCGCTGGCGCAGATGCGCGGCTCGGAGCATCAGCTCGCCGGGCCTGACGCCGGCGGGGTCTCCAGGCCGCCCGCCGAGGGCGGGCCGGGCGATGAGCTCGGCGGGATGCGCAGGCCGCCGCCGGCGGGCGGCGATCCCGAGCCGCCCGGCAGCGAGCCGCCGTGGCGGGAGGGTCGGGACTCGTGAGGCGGCGGATGACGAACGCGCAGCGCAACGAGGCGGCGCGGCGGTGGGACGGTCCCTACAGGCCGTACGACCTGATCAAGGAGGTGGTGATCGCGACGGTGGTGGTCGCGGCGATCGCCGTGCTGATGGCGGTGCTCCTCTCCTCGCCGGACGCGAAGCCCTCGACGATCGCCTCCTGGTCGCGCCGGCGGCCGGTCGACTTCCTGGCGACGGCGACCGCCGAGCTCGACGGGACCAGCGACACCGCCGGATATGGGCCGCCGTACGACCACGGCTCGCGCGGGCAGCACATCGCGTTCATATACCTGCAGGAATGGCTGGGCGTCGATCACCCGATCAACACCGCCTTCGACTACGTGATCGACCCGCTGCGCAGCATCCCCGATGACCCCGCGCTGCACTCGGCGATCTCCGACTACCTGGTGGCGCCGCACGCACAGCAGCAGCGTTGGGCGACCGCCTATGCGGCCGCCCTGGAAGAGGCGAAGGTCGCGGGGGGCACGGTCAGCGTCGCATCCGGCAGCTACGGCCCGGTGGCGCCGATGATGAGCGCGCTGCTCGGGCTCGCGCAGAGCGGCGGCGTGGATGGGGCGCTCCTTACCAGCAGACAGTTCTACCAGACCGATTACACCAAGCCGCTGCTGTTCCTCGCCGACGGCTCGGAACTCGCCGACCGCGCCGAATCGGAGCACCTGCTCGGCACGCAGTGGGGGATGATGAACGAGACCGGCAGCTACCCCGGCCAGGTGTGGCTGTGGCTCTACACCTTCTGGTACCAGATCGAACCGTTCAAGTCATCGCCCAACGCGGACGCGCTGGTGATGCTGATCATGGGGGTGCTGAGCCTCGCCTTCATCCTGATCCCGTTCATCCCGGGCGTGCGCGACATCCCTCGCGCGATCCCGATCTACAGGTTGATATGGCGAGAGCACTACCGTGCGCAGCGGGAGGGCGGCGAAGGCGAGGCCGGCGGCGGGCCGGCGCCCGGCCCGGAGGTCAGTCCTCGCTCTTGATCAGCCCGCGCTTGAGCGCGTAGCCGACGAGCTCCGCGCGGGAGGAGAGGCTCAGCTTCTGCTGGATGTGGGCACGGTGCGTCTCGACGGTGCGGACGGAGAGGTAGAGCCGCTCCGCGATCTCCGCGTTGGTGTGTCCGAGCGCGATCAGCCGCAGCACGTCGACCTCGCGCTCCGAGAGGTCGTCCGGCGGGCCGGGCGGCGGCTCGGAGGCAAGGCGCGCGCCGAGGCGCGGGTTGAGGTAGCTCTCGCCGAGGGCTGCCCGGCGGACTGCCTCGACCAGCTCATCGTCGGCGGCCTCCTTCAGGACGTAGCCGATCGCGCCGGCGCCGAGCGCGCGCCTGGCGAACGCAGGCTCCTGCTGCATCGTCAAGACGACGATCTCCGTTTCCGGCGCCTGCTCGCGGATCGCGGGGATCGCCTCCAGGCTGGAGCCGCCCGGCATGTTCAGGTCGAGCACCAGCACGTTCGGATGGTGCCCGCGCACGTAGCGCCTTGCGCTGTCGAGATCCCCGGCCTCGGCGACCACTTCGAAGCCCGGCTCGCTGTCGAGCAGCAACCGCAGCCCGCTGCGGACGACCGCGTGGTCGTCGGCCAGGACGATCGTGACGGTGCTGGCGCCGGCGCCGTCCGCGCCATCGGCCTCGGGGTGCTGCGCTGCATCCCTGCTTCTCATCGGCATGACGTTATCGCTCCTGGATGGTCGTCGTGTTCTGCGAGGTCGGGCTCTCGGCCGCCGCGGCGGTTGCGGATGAGCGTGGCAGCACGAGCAGCGAGCAGCGGGCGTGGCGCTGCAGGTAGCCGGAGGTGCTGCCGAGCACCAGCCGGCGGACCGGGCCGTAGCCGCGCGAGCCGATCACGAGCAGGTCGACCTCCTCGCCGAAGGAGGCGAGCTCCTCCCCGGGCAGTCCGTAGAGGGCGCGGCCCTGGACGTCGGCAAGCTTGTCGAGGTCGGCCTGCGCGTCGCCCACCATCAGCTCGATCGTCTCGCCGAGCGACGGGGCGGCGACCCCGGTGAAGGCGTAGCTCGGCAGCGTGACGACGTGCAGCGCGCGCACCAGCGAGCGGTGCCTGGCCGCGATCTCACGTGCTGCCGCGAGCGCCGTCCGGCTCTCGGGCGAGCCGTCGTAGCCGACTCCGATCGAGGCGAGCGGGACGGGGCTGTTCGCATATCCGCGCGCGGCTGTCGCCACCGCGCACGGCGCGCCGTTGAGCGCCGCTCTGGCGTCGTTGCCGAGCATCGCACGGCCGAGCAGGCTGCGGGCGCAGGAGCCGACGACGATCAGCTGCGCTCCGGTGCGTTCGGCGGCCTCGTGCAGCCCCCTGCCCGGGGAGCTGGAGGTGACGCTCATCAGCTGCGCCGCCACCTGGGCCGTCTCGCGCTCGCGTTGGAGCATCGCAACCGAGTCCTGATCGCGGGTCGGCGCGGCGTGCGGCGGCGGTGTGCGCGAGGCGTAGGAGGGCAGCCCGCTGTGCACGTGCACGAGCGTCAGGCTGCCGTGCTCGGCGAGCAGCCGCGCGCCCAGCGCGATCGCGTCGCGTCCGTTGGGAGCTCCGTCGACTCCCACAAGCACGTTCTCGAACATGAGCTCCCAGTTCTCCCGGTGGATGGCTGCTGCGCCTGCGCGGCGGGCGGGACGGCGGTCCGAGCCACCCGGCCTGCACGCTCTTCTGTGTGCGGGCAGAACGTTACGCGGCGCCCCGCCGGGTGTGATCCGGAGGGTGCATCACACGCTCTGCGGGTAATTACGGACCGGCGGGGGAGCGCGATGGTCGAGCATCGGCGGCGATGCAAGGGCAGGCAGGCAGGCCGACGCAAGGGCAGGCAGGCAGGCGCGTGGACTCCTCAGGCGGGGTGGAGCGCCACGAGCTCTCCGCGGAGGATCTGGAGGCGATCGACACCCTCTGGCGAGCCGCCAACTTCCTCTCGGCCGGTCAGATCTACCTGCTGGATAACCCGTTGCTGCGCGAGCCGCTGCGTCCCGAGCACATCAAGCCCCGGCTGCTCGGGCACTGGGGAACGACTCCCGGGCTCAACTTCCTCTACGCGCATCTCGGACGGGCTGTCGCCAGGCGCGATCTCGACGCGATCTTCGTCACGGGCCCGGGCCACGGCGGGCCGGGGATCGTCGCGAACGTTTATCTGGAGGGCACCTACAGCGAGGTCTATCCGCACATCCGCCGCGACGCCGAGGGGCTGGCGCGGCTGTGCCGGCAGTTCTCCTTCCCGGGCGGCATCCCGAGCCATGTCGCGCCGGAGACGCCCGGGTCGATCCATGAGGGAGGGGAGCTCGGCTACAGCCTGCTGCACGCCCATGGCGCCGTGCTCGACAACCCGGGCATGATCGCCTTCTGCGTGGTTGGGGACGGCGAGGCGGAGACGGGGCCGCTGGCGGCCAGCTGGCACTCCAACAAGTTCCTGGACCCGGTCACCGATGGCGCGGTGCTGCCGGTGCTGCATCTCAACGGCTACAAG
>DAHVAB010000072.1 GCA_027314825.1 Solirubrobacterales bacterium | reverse complement strand
GTCAGCGCCGCCGGGGCCAGCGCGATCGCGACCCTGGCGGAGCGGGCCGGCGGCCGCTGGCGGGGGGAGGCGAGCAGCAGCCAGGCGTGCAGGCTCGGCACGGTCAGAAGCGCGGCGTACGGGTTGAAGAGCCAGATTGCGATCGCGACCAGGCACGCCGCGAACAGCGCCGCAGCCACCGGGCCGGGCCGGCCGGCCAGCCGCCGTCCCTGCGCGCGCAGGGCGCCGACCCACGCCCACCAGCCGGCCGACAGCAGCGCGCCGAGGAGCACGAGAGCCAGGACGGCGCCGGCCGAGAGGGTGAGCGCCGAGCCGGCGACCGGGCCGCCGGGCGCGCTCAGGATCCCGGTTATGCCGAGCAGGCGCAGCAGCACCCATGAGGCGATCAGGGGCAGTGCGCCGGCGAGCGCCAGCCAGATCCACCGTCCCACCCGCTCGCCGCGCCGGCGCAGCCGCACGAGCGCGTCGACGCTCACAGCCAGCGGCGCGAGCAGCAGCGTGCCGATCAGAAGCCGCAGCGCCCAGCCGGATACCGTCCGCGAGGCGACGGTCAGGCTGCTGTAGGAGGCCCGCGGCAGCGACGGTCCGGCGTCCAGCGCGTAGAAGGCGCTCAGCACCGCCCTGCCCGCCTGCTGGAGCCTGGCGGCGCTCACGGCTTCCCCGGCGCGAGGGCCGCTGGCTCCGGCCAGTTCCACCGCCACGGCGGGGATGCCCGCCCCGTTGAGGATCTCCGCTTCGCCGGTGCCGGCCGGGAAGGCGAGGTGAGCCAGCTGGGCGCCCAGCCCAGGGCTGCCGGCTTCCGTGCCGAGCTGGCTGGCCAGGGCATCGGAGACCGTTCGCCGCAGCACTTCCGGTGCGGAGCCCAGGCCGGTGGAGAACGGCTGCACGAGCGGGCGGCGCAGGGTGGAGCCGGCGAGATCGCCGAGCACGATCGCGCCATCCACGGGCGTCTGCCGGCGCGCGGCCAGGAAGGCTTGGATCCCGGCGCCGCCGGTGCTGCCGCCATCGGAGAAGACGACGTCCACGGGATGGACCGTCTCCGTGTTGGCGAGCACGAGCGCGATCTGCAGCAGCGCGGCCGTGCCGGAGAGCTGGGCCTGCTGCCCGGCCGGGCCGATCGCGTCCCTGTGCGCGACGAGCAGGATCGGTTCCTGCGAGCCGGAGCCGGGCCGCTGCCCGACGAGCACGCTGAGGGTCCGCGAGCCGAGGCTCGTCTGGCCCTGGACGCGCAGCCGGTGCAGCGTGTAGCCGCCGCGGCTCGCCCCGCCGGCGGAGCGCAGCTCCCGTTCGATGTAGGAGAGAAGGCGCGCATCGCCCGTCCCGCCCGGCGCGCGGGAGGGGGCGATCTGGCGCATCCTGCTCAGCAGCGAGAAGGCGCTCGACCCTTCGAACGCCTCCGGGGCGAGCGTCGATCCCATCGGCGCGGGACGGTTGCCGAGCGCGAATGCGGCCACCAGCGCCATCACCGCCACCGGCAGCAGGTAGAGCCGGTACAGCCGCCAGCTCAGGCGCACTCCGGCGCCGCCGTCCCGGGCACTGCCTCCCACCGTCGACACACGCCTATAGTGCCGGATCGGAACGCCTGCCGCTTCGGCTATCGTGCCCGCGGTGCTCCAGCCCGTAGCCGTACCCCAGAAGTCTCTCTCCGACTACACCCATATCTGCGGCCGCGAGCTGATCGAGGAGGTGCGCCAGCTCGCCGAGCCGCTGAAGGGGCAGCGGGTGATGCACGTCTCCGCGACGGCGTTCGGCGGCGGGGTCTCCGAGATCCTCTACACGCTCGTCCCGCTGATGCGCGATGTCGGGCTTCAATGCGAGTGGCAGGTGATCTACGGCCGCGAGGAGTTCTTCAACGCCACGAAGCTGATGCACAACGCCCTGCAGGGCTCTCCCCAGGATCTGGACGAGGAGCAGTGGCGGACGTGGCGGCGCTACAACGAGATGAACGCCAGAGAGCTGCCGTGCGGGTGGGATGTCTGCCTGGTGCACGACCCGCAGCCGGCCGCCCTGCACTCGCTGGTGCCGGAGAAGGCGCGCGGCTGGCTGTGGCGCTGTCATATCGACCTCTCAGCGCCGAACCCGGAGACGATCGAGCGGCTCGCCC
Organism: Solirubrobacterales bacterium; assembly: GCA_027314825.1. Classification (GTDB taxonomy): domain Bacteria; phylum Actinomycetota; class Thermoleophilia; order Solirubrobacterales; family Solirubrobacteraceae; genus Palsa-744. Next base: position 7,146 of record DAHVAB010000072.1, on the reverse strand, counting down.
CCTACATGACGAGCTATCCCGCCTCGGTCTTCCACATGGCCGACTACGTGCCGTCGCAGATGGATGGGGGCGTGAACATCGTCCCACCCGCGATCGACCCGCTCGCGCCGAAGAACATGGCGCTCTCCCCGGAAGACGCCTCCTACGTCTGCGCCCAGTTCGGGATCGACGTCGACCGTCCGCTGCTCTGCCAGGTCTCAAGGTTCGACCCGTGGAAGGACCCGCTCGGGGTGATCGACGCCTACCGGATCGTCAAGGAGAAGCTGCCGGAGGTGCAGCTGGCGCTGGTCGGCTCGATGGCCTCCGACGACCCGGAGGGCTGGGACTACTTCAACGCGACGATCGCCCATGCCGACGGCGACCCGGACGTCCACATCCTCAACAACTTCAACAATGTCGGCGCGATCGAGGTCAACGCCTTCCAGTCGCACGCCGACGTCTTGATCCAGAAGTCGACCCGCGAGGGGTTCGGACTGACCGTCGCGGAGGCGATCTGGAAGGCGCGGCCGTTCATCGGCGGCGCCGTCGGGGGCATACCGTTGCAGGTGCAGGACGGGCTCACCGGCTTCCTGGTCGACAGCCCGGAGCTCTGCGCGAGCCGGTCGCTGGAGCTGCTGGCCGACCCGGAGCTCGGCCGGACGCTCGGGCGGCGGGGCAAGGAACACGTGCGGGCGAACTTCCTGATGCCACGCTACCTGCGTGACTACCTGCGGATCTTCACAGAGCTGCTGGAGGGCTGAGCGGTGAGCGCGCGCGCGGCGGCGGGGAGGCCGAAGCCGGCCGCCCCGCTCGTGCTCGTCTCCAACCGGGGGCCGGTCACCTTCCACGAGGATGGCGAGGTCAGGCGCGGGACCGGCGGCCTGGTGACCGCGCTGACGGGACTGGCCTCGCACAGGGAGGCGGTCTGGATCGCCTCCGCGATGAGCGAGCACGACATCGAGGTCGCCGACGCGAACGGCGGCGGCTCCTTCGCGGTGCGAGCCCCCGGGGGCGGCGAATACCGCGTCCGCTTCGTCGCCTCCGACCCGGAGGCCTACGACCGCTTCTACAACGTGTTCGCCAATCCGATGCTGTGGTTCATCCAGCATTACCTGTGGGATCTCTCCAACGCTCCGGACATCAGGCGCGAGGAGGTGGAGGCCTTCGAGTTCGGCTACAACGCCGTCAACGAAGACCTCGCCGCGGCGGTGATCGAGGAGATCGCGGAGCTGGCCCAGCCGGTGGTGATGGTCCACGACTATCACCTGTACACGCTGCCGAGGATGGTGCGTGAAGCCCGTCCGGACGCCTTCCTGCACCATTTCGTACACATCCCGTGGACCCAGCCGGACGCCTGGCGGGTGCTGCCCAGCCGGATCACCGAGGAGATCTTCGCGGGCGTGCTGTCCAACGACATCGTCGGCTTCCACACCCGCTCCTACCGTCGCAACTTCCTGCAGTGCTGCCGGGATCTGATGGACCTGGAGGTCGACTTCGAGGCGGGCGTCGTCTCCTTCGACGGCCGGGAGGTGTGGGTTCGCGCCTACCCGCTGCCGATCGACCATGTGGCGACCGCCCGGATCGCGGAGGGCGAGCGGGTGGGGCAGCTGGAGGGCGAGCTGCTGCGCAGGCGGCGCGACTTCCTGATCCTGCGCGTCGACAGGGCCGACCTCTCGAAGAACGTGCTGCGCGGCTTCTCCGCCTTCGACATGTTCCTGGAGCAGCACCCGGAGTTCGTCGAGCGGGTCACGTTCATGGCTCAGCTGATGCCGTCCCGGACCGATGTTCCCCAGTATGCGGAGTACCTGGAGCGGATCGAGGCTCTGGTCGCGGTCGTCAACCACCGCCACGGCACCCCGGACTGGATGCCGATCCAGCTGAAGCTGCGCGACGATCTGGAGGAGGCGATGGCCGCCTACCGCCACTACGACGTGCTGCTCGTCAATGCGATGTTCGACGGGATGAACCTGGTGGCGAAGGAGGGGCCGATCGTCAACGTGAGGGACGGGGTCTGCATCCTCTCCGAGAACACGGGCGCCCACGAGGAGCTCTCAGAGCATGCGCTGAGCGTGAACCCGTTCGACATCCAGGAGCTCGCCAACTCGATTCACGCGGCGCTGAGCATGCCGGCCGCCGAGCGGGCCCGCCGCGCCGCGGGCCTGCGCGCGATCGTCACCTCCCGCGACCCGGGCGACTGGATCGACGACCAGCTCGCCGACATCGCCGCCAAGCGGGCCGGCGGCCGTTGAGGGCGGCTACCAAGCGGGCAACACGGACGGCACGACCGGACATCGCCGCCAAGCGGGCCGGCGGCCGTTGAGGGGGATGTGATGGCGGCGAAGCCGCCGCGGGTCGCGGGCGGCGAAGCCTGCGCGCCCCGGAGCCGCCTCGCCCCGTGCGCCGGCCGCGGCGGGCAGCTTGTTATCATCGGCGGCCGCTATGAGCTCCGAGTCACCGATCTACGACCTCGTGCTGCTCCTCGACCCGCGGGCAGAGGAGGAGGCGCGCGCCGGCGTGCTCTCGACGGTCCGCGCCGAGATCGAGGCGGGCGGGGAGCTTCTCAGGCACGACGAGTGGGGCCTGCGAGCGCTCGCCTACCCGATCCGCCGCCGGCCGGAGGCCCAGTACCACCTGATCCAGTTTCACGCCGGCAGTAGCGCCCTGCTCTCCGAGCTCGACCGCTCGCTGCATCTCACCGACACGGTGCTGCGCTTCATGATCACCAAGCTGAAGCCGGGCACGCCCGACCCGCCCTCGCCCGGCGAGACGCACGCGCACCGCGAGGCGACGGCGCCCGCCGAGCCCGAGCCGGCCGCGGCCTGAGCCTTCGACGAGCGCGGTTAGGCGGCCCGAAGCGTGGGGCGGCGCGCATGGGCGTCTGCGCGCTACACTCGCGCCATGGCGTGGAGCGGGCATGCTGAGAAGGCCCCCGCGGATCGAGCCGCGGCGAGCAGGACGGAGACGCTGAGAGCATCTCCGCCGATGTTCGAGTCGCGGCTGCTCGACTTCTTCTCGCGCGTGCATCCGGTCGTGCCGGTGATCATCTTCGTGCCGGCGATCGTGGCGATGTTCGTGTGGGGGCTCGACAGGGTGAGCATCGCCAGCGCGATCGGCCTGTTCGCGATCGGCTACCTGGTCTGGACGCTCTTCGAGTACTGGCTGCACCGGGTCGTCTTCCACTTCGAGCCGCAGCGCGGGCTCGGCGCGCGCCTGCACTGGATCATCCACGGCATCCACCACGACCATCCGAACGACCCGTTGCGGCTGGTGATGCCGCCGGCGGTGAGCGTGCCCCTCGGCGCGCTCGTCTTCGGCGCGTTCTGGCTGATAGCCGGCGGCGCCTACGCGCCGAGCGCGGCCGCCGGGTTCTTCGCCGGCTACCTGATCTACGACATGCTCCACTATGCGCTGCACCACCTCGTCCCCACCGGCCGGCTCGGACGCAACCTGCGCGAGCGGCACATGCGCCACCACTTCCAGGACGACACGAAGGGCTTCGGGATCTCCGCTCCCTACTGGGACGAGGTCTTCATGACCTCCCCGCGCAGCCGGCGCGAGCAGCGAGACGCGCGGCAGCAGCGGTAGCGGCCCGCCGGGCACCGGCCGGGAGCAGCAAAGCCCGCGGCGGCAGCGGTCACAGCGGCGACCCACCCGGCACCGGCGCGGAGCACCGGGACGCGCGGCAGTAGCGGTCGCAGCAGCGAGACCCGCCCGGCACTGCCGCGGAGCGGCGGGGCAGGCCACGACGCGGCCCGCTGCCGGCTCCGCCGGCCTGATCACATCTCGCGGAGCACGCAACCGCCCCAGCGGAGGCTAGACTCGGGCGGCACGCACTTAGCGATCAGGCAAACAGAGCAGAGGAGCGGTCGTGGCTGGCACCAACATCAACAGAGTGATCATCACCGGGAACCTGACCGCCGACCCGGAGCTGCGGGCGCTCCCGAGCGGCACCTCGGTCTGTCAGCTGCGGATCGCCTGCAACGCCCGGCGCAAGAACAACAGCACCGGCGAGTGGGAGGACCAGCCCAACTACTTCGACGTGACCGTGTGGGGCGCGCAGGGCGAGAACTGCGCCCGCTTCCTCTCCAAGGGCAGGCCGGTCGCGATCGACGGACGGCTGCGGTGGCGGGAGTGGGAGACCCAGGAGGGCGCCAAACGGCAGGCTGTCGATATAATCGCCGACTCGGTGCAGTTTCTCGGCTCGCGCGAGGAAGCAGGCTCAGGCGGCTTCGCGGGCGGAGGCTCCCGTGGCGGACAGGTTCCCGTCGACGAGGGCGACTACCAGCCGAGCCAGGTTGGCGGCGTCTCCGACGAGGACATCCCCTTCTAGGCGGCACCCAGTACGAAAGAGCGAGGATCAACTCCGTGGGCAAGTCACGAGGACGCGGCTCAAAGCCGAGGCGTAAGGAGAAGCGCGGCGCGCCGAGCGGCGGGCGGCGCAAGCCCTGCCAGCACTGCCGCGACAAGATCGAGCAGGTCGACTACAAGAACGTCGACATGCTCAGGCGATTCATCTCCGACAAGGGCAAGATCCGCTCCCGTCGCATCACCGGCGCCTGCCGGCGCCATCAGGGACAGATCGCCAGGGCGGTCAAGCGGGCGCGAACGCTCGCGCTGCTGCCCTACGTCAACGAGGGCGGCCGCGAGGAGCCGCGGCGCGGCGGCCCCTCCGGCGGCAGGCGCTGATGCCCGAGGCGATCCTTCTCGCCGACGTCGACGCCCTCGGTGAGAAGGGCAGCGTCGTCGACGTATCCAAGGGCTACCTGCGCAACTTCCTGATCCCCCGCCGGCTGGCCCAGCCCGCCACGCGGGGCGCGGTCGAAGACGTCCGTCGCCGCCAGGAGGCCGCCGAGCGGGCCGCCCGCCACGCCGAGGAGATGGCCCAGGAGAACGCCGCCCTGCTCGGCAAGACGGTGCTCACCATCTCCGCCCAGGCCGGCCCCGACGGTCGCCTCTTCGGATCGGTCTCACAGCAGGACGTCGCGACCGCGATCAGGGACGCCCGCGGGCTGAAGCTAGATCGCAACCGCGTCTTCATGCCGGAACCGATCAAGGCGCTCGGCACCTACATGGTCGTCGTCGAAGTCACCGAGGGCGTCACCGCCACGGTGAAGACGATCATCGTCGCCCAGAACTAGGCGCCCGGTCGGGCCGCGGGGGCCGGGGCGGCGACGCGGGTGCCGACGACGCGGGGGTCGACCAGGCGGGGGCCGACGACGCGGGTGCCGACGACGCGGGGGCCGACCAGGCCAGGCCGCCACGCGGGTGCCGACCACGCCGGGCCGGCGACGCGGGCACCCCGCCACGACCGATCGCTCTGCGAACATACGTTCGCATGGAGGCCGATCGGCCAGCGCCAGGATTGCTGCTCGGAGTTTGCGTGAACGGGCGGCGGGCCGCAGCCGCGGCCCGCATAGACTCGATCGAGCGATGAGCGCCATCTCGACATACGGCGGCGGGCGGACGGCGGCGGGCGGTGCGGCGGGCGGCGCAGTCGGCGGCGGGCCGGTGACGCCGCCACACAACCTCGACGCCGAGCAGTCGGTGCTCGGCGCGATCCTGCTCTCCGACCGCTCGCTCTACGCGCTGGTGATCGAGGAGGGCCTGCGGCCCGAGGACTTCTACCACGAGCGCCACGAGCACATCTACGCGGCGATGTTGAGCCTCTACAACGAGAGCGAGCCGGTCGACGTGCTCACCGTCACCGACCGCCTGCGCCGCTCCGGCAGGCTCGAGGAGGTCGGCGGGGAGGCGGTGGTGGACGCGCTGACGATCGCGGTGCCGGCGGCCGGCCACGTGCGCCGCTACGCCCAGATCGTGCGCGAGAACGCGCTTCTGCGCAGGCTGCTGGGCGCCGCGTATGAGATCCAGGGGGGAGTGCTCGGCCACCAGGCGCCGCCGCGCGAGCTGGTCGAGCAGGCGGAGAAGGCGATCCTGGAGGTCGCCCGCGACGACCGCAAGCAGGACTTCAGGGGGATCGAGGAGGTTCTGCACGACGAGCTCGACAAGCTGCACCGGCTCTCCACCGAAGGCACCGCGCTGACCGGCACCCCATCCGGCTTCAAGGATCTCGACGAGCTGACCGGCGGCTTCCAGCCGGGCAACCTGATCATCATCGCCGCCCGTCCCGCGATGGGCAAGAGCGCGCTCGTCTGCAACATCGCCGAGAACGCGGCGGTGCAGCACGGCCGGCCCGTCGCCCTCTTCTCGCTGGAGATGGCGGAGACCGAGCTCGCCCAGCGCTTCGTCTCCTCCCAGGCGCGGATCAAGGGCGATGAGCTGCGCAAGGGCCGCGTCTCCGAGCAGCGCTGGCCGAAGATCCTGCAGGCCAGCCAGCGCCTCGCCTCCGCGCCGCTCTGGGTCGACGACTCCAGCGACGTGGGCATGCTGGAGATCAGGGCGAAGGCGCGACGGCTGCACAGCCAATGCGAGGGCGGGCTCGGCCTGATCGTGATCGACTACCTGCAGCTGATGCGCACCGACAGCCGCTACGACAGCCGTGTCACCGCGGTGGGCGAGCTCTCCCGGGGGCTGAAGATCCTGGCTCGCGAGCTGGGCGTGCCGGTGATCGCGCTCTCCCAGCTCTCCCGGGCGGTCGAGCAGCGGCCCGACAAGCGCCCGCAGCTCTCCGACCTGCGCGAGTCCGGCAACCTCGAGCAGGACGCGGACCTGGTCATGTTCATCTACCGCGACGAGTACTACGAGAAGGACTCCGAGCGTCCCGGCGAGGCCGACCTGATCATCGCCAAGCACAGAAACGGCGCGACCGGCGATGTCACCCTCACCTTCCAGAAGGAGCTTCCCAAGTTCATGAACTACGCCGGCGAACGCTACGCCCAGCAGGCAGGAGGGTCGACCGCGTCACGACCGCGCCGACGTTGGCCGCCCGGGCGGCGGCATCGCGGACGGGCCCATGAGCGGCGAGCCCAGGTGCCCGTTCGGCCTCTGCGACGGCAGCGGCTTCGTGATCGACGAGGAGACCAACACCGCCTCGGACTGCCGCTGCCGGCCCCAGCGGATCGCGCGGGTGCGCGCCGCACGGCTGGAGGCCCGGATCCCAAGCCGCTACCGGGAGGTCTCCTTCGAGCAGCTGGAAGGCGACAGCCTCGCCGCCTTCCCGGAGCAGATCAGGGTGCTGCGGGCCTTCGCCGCCTCCATCTCCGAGAA